>CAJXVQ010000463.1 GCA_913060685.1 uncultured Verrucomicrobiales bacterium | reverse complement strand
GGGCTCGGAGATGTGTATAAGAGACAGGCTACGGAGAGCTCGACAAAATGGTCAATGGCCTCAAGGCACCCGACATGTTCGTCATCGCGGCTCGTCCCTCGATGGGAAAAACCTCGTTCATGATGAACATCGTCGAACATGTCGCCATTACCTCCGGCAAGCCCGCGATGGTCTTCTCCTGCGAGATGTCCACCGTTCAGATCGTCCAGCGTCTCGTCTTCTCACGCGCCCGTTTCGAATTTCAAAAACTCACCAAAGGCTACCAACCCAACAAAGGAGACCTCGAACGCATCAAAACGGCTTCTGCCGAAGTCTCCGCTTCCAAGCTCTTCATCGACGACACCGCCGGCATCTCAATCAACGACCTCCGCGCCAAAGCCCGCCGCAAACATCGCGACGAAGGCATCAGCGTGATCGCGATCGATTACCTCCAGCTTATGAAGTCGACCTCCAAGCAGGCCTCCAACTCACGTGAACGTGAGATCGCGGAAATCTCCGGCGGCCTCAAGGCCCTCGCCAAGGAACTCAACATCCCGGTCATCGTGCTCGCCCAGCTCAACCGGGGACCGGAAGGCCGCACCGGCTCCGCGCTCGGTGTCCCCCGTATGTCCGACCTTCGGGAATCGGGAGCGATCGAGCAAGACGCCGACATGGTCGGGCTGCTCTACCGTAAGGTTTACTACGTCGATAATCAGGAGGAACGCGACGAAGACGATGGCGAAGCCGAACTGGTGCTCGCCAAAAATCGAAATGGCCCCACCGGCAACGTTCCCCTCACCTTCCTTCCTGCTCTCATGCGTTTTGAAACGCGTGCCTTTACTCCGGAACCCGGATAAACCATTTTCCAATATGAGCTTTCAACATTCGGTCTGTCGCTGGTGCTTCGAAGACACTCCCCTTCCCCAACTCGCCGAGTGGTGTCAGGAACTGGGAATCAAAGGCATCGATCTCCTACATCCTCACGAAGCGTCACTCATCGCGCCTTTCGACCTCACCTGCCCCGTGACCGCCGCTCCGGAACACGAGAGTGGCTTGGGCTGCATCGAGAAAGCCTTCAACAATCCCGGACACCACGAAACGCTTTGGGAGATTTACGAGAAACTCATCCCCGAAGCCGCTGAAGCCGGGATTCCAAACGTCATCACTTTCTCGGGAAACCGCGAGGGACTGACCGACGAAGCTGGAATTGAAAACTGTGCCGCCGGTCTCGATCCCCTTCTCGCCCTCGCCGAGAAGCACAACGTCACCCTCATCATGGAGCTCCTGAACTCCAAGGTCGATCACCCCGACTACCAGTGCGACCGCAGTGACTGGGGAATCGCCCTCTGCGACAAACTCGGTTCTCCCCGCTTCAAGCTCCTTTACGACATCTACCACATGCAGGTCATGGAAGGCGACGTCATGGCGACTATTCGAAAGTCTTCCTCATACTTCGGCCATTACCACACCGCCGGATGTCCCGGACGAAATGAACTCGATGAAACCCAGGAGCTTTACTACCCGGCCATCATCAAGGCCATCCGTGAAACAGGCTACACCGGATTCTTAGCCCACGAATTCGTCCCGACGTGGACTGACCACAAGTCAGCCCTCGCCGATGCCGTCCGGAGATGCTCCCAGGTTTAAAGGTCCTTTCGACAGAATGACCAGCCTGCCAGGCTAAGCATCACAAAGGCAAAGATGCACGAGGTCCCGATTGAGTAGAAGAAGGAGTCTTCTCCGCTGATCTCTTTCATCGCTTCCTCTAATTCTTCATTCTCCTCACCCGTTGAAGTGGAAGCCCTCTCAAATTCGGAAACATCGCCAAATCCCGCTATCCCATCCATCACCAGCTTCTTTTCAGCGGCAGCCATGATTGGAGCATTCTTCGGGAAAAATGAATGCACCAGCTTCAACGTATCGATCCAACTCTTGAGACTCTCATCGCCTTCGACTTTTTTTCGGACGGTGCGCTCAGATCCCCAATCGTCATTCGGCCCCTCCTCTTCGACTTCCACTTCAGCGGTCACATCAGCCTGGGGATCTTCTTCGCTCGGGACTTCCTCCTTTTGCTCCAGAACCACCGACTCCCCGACCCCATATTCATACTGTGACATCTGATAATTCATCCCAACCAAGCCGATCGCCCAGTTGATGGAAGCTGAGATTCCCCAAAGCAGCATCGTCAGCATGATGGAAGTCATCACTGATCTCGTCTTCACTCCGATCAAGACCATGAAGGAATAGAGATTCAAGAACACCAGCAGGACCGCAGGGACATACCAGAACAGTGAAAAATTCCAGACCCCGAGCCGCCAGCGAAACGCCAGGAAGACGATAATCACAAAAAGGCCAACCTGAATCAGAACGAAGAACAAGCTCCCGGTCAACTTCGCCAGAAAGACATGCAAACGCGAGGGCACCTTGGTCATCAACATTCCCGCTGACCCTTCCTTCATCGCATCTGGAAAAATCGAAGCGCACGAGATCAGAGCTAAAATGATCGCGATAAAAGTCAGCCAACCTCCTGCCACGAAATTGGTGAAAATCATGACGTATGTCACGAAGGCCAAAGGGCTACCTTTGACCATCATCTCATTTTCCCACGTCTTCGCGCCAAAGAAGATGCTAATGCCTTTGTCATTAAACCCGATCGAAAGAAAAATCACAGCAACAAGCAGCGACAAGCCGACCGTCACCCAGAAGATGGTCTCGGATCTTAATCCGCGGTAGGAGTCCAGAAGAAGAGTTAAAAATGGTTTCACGCTTGAGGAATGGATGGAGGTTGAACCGGGGCACCCGGCATAGGTGGTGGAGTGGCATCTCCACCGACGAGGCCGATGAAAAGATCTTCGAGCGACTGGCTCTTCACGCTGACTCCGGTGACGACGAGGCCTTCCTGGCGGATACGGTCAATCACCGGTTGGGCATCGACAGCATTGACCGAGGAAAGTTTGACATTCCCCGCTTCGATCTCGAGGCCTCCCTCTTTAAATCGTGAGGCAGCTTCCGACGAAAGCTGTCCCTCGAATGAAATCACATAACCCGTTTTCTCGGTTCGCAATTCATCGAGCTTTCCCTCTCCGAGAATTTCGCCTGCTGTCATGATCGCGACTCGATCAACAATTGGCTCCAGTTCGGAAAGGATGTGGGTGTTGATAAATATCGTGCGTCCCTCATCCCGTAGCGCCCGGACCAGGGCTCTAAAATCCCTTCGTCCCGCCGGATCAACGCCATCGGTTGGCTCATCCAAAAAGATGATTTGAGGATCATTCACAAGAGCCTGGGCGAGCCCGATCCTCTGCTTCATCCCTTTCGAGTAAGTCTTGATTGTCCGACTCTGGGTGTCCGTCATCCCGACTTTCGCCAAAAGCTCATCCGTTCTCTCCCGGGTCAGCCCCGAGGACACATTCTGAAGACCCGCCGAGAACTCAATGACCTGCCTCCCGGTAAGGTAAGACGGAAACTGGGCGTGCTCCGGAAGCAACCCCACTTTTTGAAGGGTTTCACGATCTCCAATGGGCTTCCCCAACATCGTGCCATCGCCACCGGATCGCCGGATTAAAGTAGTGAGAATCTTGACCATCGTACTTTTCCCGGCCCCGTTCGGTCCTAAAAGTCCATAGATGCAGCCGCGAGGCACTTGGAGGTCGATCCCTTTCAGGGCCTCGACCCCTCCGCGGTAGGTTTTGCGGATCCCGGAAAGATCCAATACATAGTCACTCATGATTGTTTGCCTGTTAAAGGAACGTGCGCAGTTCTAGCATTTGTCTTGTGAAAAGCCGTTACAATCTTGTCTTCGTTTGTATGGGAAATATCTGCCGCTCTCCCGCCGGTGAAAACATCTTCCGGCACGTTGTCAAAGAAGCTGATCTGTCCGATCAAATCCAGTGCGACTCTGCAGGCACCATCGGATTCCATACCGGCAAAAAACCGGATGCCCGAATGTCCAAAACAATCAAACGCCGGGGATACGAAGTCGCCGGATACGCGAGGCAGTTCGGATACCGCGACTTCGAAGTCTTCGATTTGATTCTCACCATGGATGACGAAAACCACCGGAATGTTCTCAAGCTGGCAAAATCCGATGAAGACCGGATCAAAGTAAGAAAGTTTACCGACTTTTGCCACAACCACAATCACACCGAAGTCCCGGACCCCTACTACGGCGGCGAGAAAGGCTTCCAACTGGTGGCCGATCTCATCGAAGACGGCGCGGCCGGACTTCTGGAATTCGTAAAAGGTGAACTCGAGATCACCTAACGACTCCCGGCCATCTCCCGGATCCTGGCCTCAAGCTCCTCCAGTCTGGGCGTCTCAACGTCAACCGAACGGGCCCTGCGCAGAGGCTCGCTCCAAATCGCATCAATTTCCACCGGAGAGCCGTTCACGAAATCAATCATGCTCGAGGGTCGGTAATCCGCCATGGGATAGGTCCTCTTAATCTGGTATTCCACAAACTCATCCTCGATCTTAAAACCGAGACCGGACGCAGCCCGCGTGACTTCCAACATGAGCTCCCGGACCCGGTCCTCGCCATCCGGCATGGCGAGCAACTCCCCGGTATCGATTCCACCCTCCGTGATACACAGTCCGTTAAAGGGGACATTCCAGACCAGCTTCCGCCATTGGGCTTCGGAAAAATTTTCGGCGATCTCACAGATCACATTGGCCCTCTCAAAAATTCCTGCCAGCTCCCGCAAACGCGGAGTCACTCCCGGAGAGGCCTCCCCCATTGCAATCATGCCCCCACCCGTGTGACGAATCAGCCCGGGCTCAATCCGGTTGATACACACAAAACACATCGCACCCAGGATGCGCTCCATCCCGAAAAGCTCTGCAAGAGCTTCGATGTTTCCGAGACCATTCTGTAAGGTAATGATGACCGTCCCATCGTGCAAGAGTGGCGCAATCACCTCCTGAAAATGTCCGTTCGTGGTCGCCTTCCATGCCACAATCACGACATCAACCTTGCCGATTTCCTCGGAAGTCCTGGCGCAGGTCACCGTGGGCAAGACAAAATCTCCGTCGATGCTCTCAATCGTCAAGCCCTTCTCCTTCACGATCTCATAGTCGGACCGGAGGAGAAAGCGCACATCGTGCCCCGCTTTAGCCAGCCGACCACCGTAATAACTCCCAACCGCTCCGGCCCCGATAATCGCAAAGCTTTTCATCGGCCCAACTCTCGAGCGACCTTGGTCGCCGTCGCAATGGTATTTCGGTGAATCTTGGCTGTGTATTCAGGCTGCCGGTTGTAGCCGCCACCATAGAGAATCGCGACCGGAATTCGATTGCCAATAAAGGCTCGCAGAATCACTTCGTCGCGCCGCATGAAGTCCTTCAAATCAAGCAACATCTGCCCCATGCGATCGTTGCGATGATTATCAGCACCCGCGATCCAAATCACGAGATCCGGCGAAAAAACATCAAGCGCAGCAGCCAGGGTATTGAATAACTGCTTCAAATACATCTCACCCTCCACATAACGCACCGTCTCGACATCCATCGAGCCACTCACCTTTTTCTGTCTCTTATACACATCTCCGAGCCCACGAGACCGAGGCTGATCTCGT
>CAJXVQ010000462.1 GCA_913060685.1 uncultured Verrucomicrobiales bacterium | reverse complement strand
TCTACACAGAGTAGATCGTCGGCAGCGTCAGATGTGTATAAGAGACAGGTCATGACGGACCGAAAGGGAAACCCAACCCAGTCATCCCGAACATCCTCGATAACCTCATCGCCCAGGAGCGCGTCCCTCCGATGATTGTCATTGAGATCGCCAACGGCGGCGGAGATGCCCAGGGGCATCAGCGAGGCAAGGAATACGACACCATGTCCTCCGTCTTTGCCGAGTATATCGAAACCGAAGTCCTTCCCCTGGTTGAGAAAAACTGCGGAGTCAAACTCACCAAAGATCCCGACGCACGCGCCGTGATGGGAAGCAGCTCGGGCGGATCGGCCGCCCTCATCATGGCCTGGTATCGGACCGATCTTTATCACCGGGTCTTGACCACCTCCGGGACTTTCGTGAACCAGCAATGGCCCTTCAATCCCAAAACTCCGGGTGGGGCCTGGGACTTTCACGACAAGCTCATTCCCCAAGGCGAAAAGAAGCCCATCCGCCTCTTCCTAGCGGTGGGCGATCATGACCTTCTCAATCCGAACGTGATGCGTGATAACATGCACGACTGGGTCGAAGCAAACCATCGCATGGCCAAGGTCCTCAAAGCCAAAGGCTACGAATACCAATATCTCTTCTGCCAAAATTCAGGTCACGGAATCGGCAACGCCAAGACCCAGTTCCTCCCCCACGCCATCGAGTGGGTTTGGCACGGCTATCAAAAGAAAAAGTAGGAATATTCTGACAAGCAAAAGCATATTCCTAGAAGCACCAACCTTGAACAAGTAAACTGAAGAACCTCCTTTGGGAAGGTCGTAAAATAGGCTGACGTATTTTTACTCACGAGAAAAATTCCAGCAGTCTCAAAAGCTAAGGCGCGGAGGGAGAGCTGACCTTCACCCGCATGAACCGCCCTGGCTGCGCGGGATCGCCGGGTTGCGCCGGATCGCGAACCTCCACCTTGCGAGTTGAACCGGTGCCGGTCTCGGTGACCGCCACGCCACCGAGGAGAGCGGTCATGGAGGCACCGCCCACGCTTTCCGCAAGATCGATCCACGATCCGTCGAGCGAGTCGGAGACTTGCACCGTAAGGGTGAGGTCGGTGTTGGTGAGGTTGCGGGTAAACGTGAGCGCGAGCTTACCCGCGGCAGAGCCAAGTTGCGGGAGCGGAGCCTCGACTGAGATAGTCGGATTGCCGCCAAACGCGTATTCCAACAGATTCACCACGCCGTCACCGTCAGGATCGGCGTCGAATGCCGCGGGACCGGAGGCCGCGGTCGTGCCCCACCAACCCTGCCGCCACTGGGAGATGGGTGCCGGAGCGGCGACGCCATTCACGATGAGTCCATAAAGGTGTTGCTGGGTGTCGCCGCCATTATCCGCTACGAGCAACACACTGAAACTGGTGCTGCTGATGAGCGTTAGCGCCGGCCCGAGCGCGAGGCCTTCGAAATTGCGCGTCGAGACACTGCCAAAGTTCTTTTCCCACAACAAGGTCTTGGTGACGGGCGTGAACGTCGCCTCATCAAGGTCCGCGACACCGCTCACATCAGTCGCGCCGGTGAAGTCCACCAAATAGATCCGGTTGCGGAAACTCGGGAAGAACCCGATTCCCAATGCTCGCTCGAGCACGAGAAGATTGCCATCGGGCAACGCCAGCAAATCCGCCACCCCGCTCCGCTCGGCGGTGGTCAAGGAACTGTCAAAGCCGAAGGAATCCGTCCGATACGCCCATTGCCCTGCAGGGTTGAGCAAGTGATCGAATTTCTGCAAGCGAATCAAACTACCCGTATTAGCCGTCGATAGAGCGCTTTCCTGGGAGAGTGCCTCTTCGTTGGCGGTCCATAAAGCACCCGCCCCCCAGGAGCAGGATTCGAGACTGAAATTAGCTCGTGCGTTTTCCAGCGGTGACGGGACGTTAAAGGCCCGAACGAGGTTGCCATCCGGCAGCGTGTGTTCGCGGAGAAAGCCGCCCGCGGGAGGTGTTCCCTCGTCGGTGATGAACCAAGTCCCGCGAGGGCGGCACCAGGCGATACCCTCGAGATCGTAGCCGGCGGCGAGGGTAAGCGACTGCGCGAGCGAAGCCTCCGTGATGTGGCCATTGACCGGATTTACGTCGATATTCAGTTCGTAAACCTTGCGCTGATTCGCGGTATCGCTGACAGCGTGGAAGGTGGCGCCAGTCAGCCAGGTAAGCCCGCTTAGCTCTGCGGCGTTTGCGGTGAAATCGAAGACCCCCTGGCCGGGATCGGTAAAGGTCACCACCGCCGGAGCGTTCACCACGAGCGAGAAGAGGGTGAGAAGGGGGAATGATTTCATGGGGAGAAGAGGAACATGAATAGGCGAGCGGATTTGGGAAAGAAATTTCCCTCGAGGCAATGTGGACAAAAAGCGCGCGGGTGAGGTCGCTTCAATGCCGTTATCGCCGCCACGGCCTCGGCTCATGGCCTGACTGTCGCCACCCTCAATCATCGCGATTTCGCGCGGATCGAAGGGCTCGTATTGGAAAATTGGGGATCATAAGAGGGAGCAATTCTTTCATTGTCGCCCCCCCCACAATGCAGGAAAGTACTTCAAGGACATGCAAACACAAATGACCCGCCGAATCCTCTTTGCTCTCTGCCTCTCCTGCCTCCCCCTCAAGGCGGCAGAACCGGAGCCTTGGACTTTTGTCAGTATCCCGGACTTCCTGAACTTCGATATCGAATATCCGCAGGAGGGTTGGGAGGACGCCTTGGGATTCATCCTCGATTCCATGAAGAAGGAGGATCCCGCCTTCGCGATGGTCGCGGGCGATCTTGTCATGGGACATTGGGGACCGACCAAGGAGGATATCAACAAGTGGGCCGACCTTTACTACCCGCAGTGGACCAAGCGCTTCGCCGACCACGACCTCAAGGTCTACACTGCTCTCGGCGATCACGAAATCGGCGACAACCCCTGGCGTGGCAACACCGCCAAGCTCGTTCCCCATTATAAGGAAGCCTTCCGACTTCATCTCAAGATGCCTCTCAATGGTCCCGACCACATGAAGGGCACCGCTTTCTATTGGCTTCATAAAAACGCCCTCTTCGTCTCGGTCGACGTCTTCGAAAAAGGCAAAAGCAAGCAAGGAGAAATCGCCGCCGGAGTGACCGGCGAGCAGCTCAAATGGTTTGAGGAAGTCCTCAAAAAACACCGTGACCAAGTCGATCACATCATCGTGATGGGCCACACGCCCGTCCTTCGTCCCGTGCGAACTTTCAGCTCCTCCGGCATGCTCACGGTGCGGGGGCCGGAATCGGCCTTCTGGAAAACGATGGTGAAGTATGATGTCGACCTCTACCTCTGCGGCGAAGTCCACGCGGTCACCTGCAAGCAACAGGACGGCATTCAACAAGTCTCCCATGGAGGCCTGCTCGGCCGCACCGACAAACCCAACTACATGCTCGTGACGGTGAAAAAGGACCGCCTTGAAGTCACCCTCAAGGAGATCGATCTCGTCAACGGAAAGGGTCGCCTCTGGCAGCAGAAAAAAAGCAAGGGCCCCTGGGACACCATCACCATTACCGACGCCCGTAAGAAGCAGGGCTTCACCCCTATCGGGCATGTCACCATCGTCAAAAAAGACGGCAAAAAATCATTCGAGTCCATCAACGGATTCTTCGACGAGAGCAACAATCCGGATTAGATTTTCCGCCCTGGAAAAGCGAGCAAGATTTACAAACTCCCCACTTCCCTCAGAGGCTCTCTTCCGTAGCCTCCCGGCATGATGACCGCCGCCAAGAAGAAGACCGCCAAAAGGCGATCCAAACTCACCTCTCGAGAGCAACAAATTTCCAAGCTCAAGGCCACTCTGCCCGCCCGGCAGGACTGGCGCACCACCGACCAACAAGAAATCTTGTCCGAGACAAGAAACTAGCCTCATCGTCCAAACCCTGAACTAAATCCCACCGCATCTTTTAATTATTTCCCGCAGTAATTGAATAAAACCGCGGCCTGAAAACTGCCAAGACGGCGCATTGCAAGGTTCGCTATTTCAGGGAGGGCACAGTTCTTGGAAGTAAGAAATTCGTCAACGATTTCTTCAAAAGCCGGAGGAATCGATTTGGTCCAAAATGGCAGGACGGAGCACGAAGTCCTGATTGAAGAAGTGACCTCCATGACTGAAGTTCGGATCCGGGCGGAAGGCACGGGTGCTGCCAAGTTGCCAAACCGTCTGTGCGAGGTTTTTAGTCTGCGCATTCCTGTCGAAGAAACCCCGGCAGGAACGCCGGAGCGATTCGAAATAAAATCAAAGCGTTGAAAGAGGATCCTATGACCGGTTTCTCATTGGATCTTCCTATGTGCCGCCAGGCACAAGAGATGAAACACACAGGCTTCCCGTCAGAGGGGCGTTCCTATTTCGGATCCTCTTTGAGCAAAAAATATCGATTGGCAGCAAGATTGTCGTAAACCTGTGTTTTTCCTGACGGCCAACGGACTTCGAGGCGATCGATCACCTTCGCGTCTCCGAGTCCGAGAATGATTTCTGCTGGACCCTGTCCCATAAAACCGTTTTGCGGGAACAAGTCCCGGACCAGTTTTCGTCCTTCCACGGTGGCCGTGAGCCGCGCGCCAATCCCCGCACGGTTGCTCCCGGAGCCCTCGAGGCGGATGCGGGAGGAGTTGGCCTTCGGGAAACGGTTGAGGAACAGCCGCAACGAGCCACCTCCGACCGAGCCGACAAGCAGGTCAGTGGCTCCATCGAGGTTAAAATCCGCCGCCACGACGCTGCGGGAATCGGAGTCAATATCCGCCCCGGAGGCGAACGAAACATCGATGAAGGAGGTGCCGTCGAGGTTGAGGAAGGTGCGATTGCGCTCGAAGGAACTCAGGTTTTCCCGTTCGTTGGGCATTTGGAAGGGATTCTTGGTCCAGAACTCGCCGGCTTCTTCATCGATCTCACCGATCGCATCAAGCTGGCTGAGCCGGTCATGGGGCTGTGACACGACAGCCCTCCATAAGCAGGTTCATCCGTCTGGTTTGCTGCGATCAAAGCTGAGGAATCCGGTTGTCGCGTGGAGGTCGAGCAGGCCATCGTTATCGAGATCTGCGATCGCGGGCGCGTAAGCCCATCCGATGTCGTTGATGCCCCAGGGCTCGCTCCATTCCGCATAAGGCCCGCCTCCAGGGCCACGTTTGTAGAGCCGGTTGCCCGCGCAAGCGCCCTTGATTTGCTTGTGAACCCCCGGCCCGTAATCGTCCTCGGAGACCTGCGCGATGATGCGCCGTCCCATCTTCGAATACATGTTGGCGACATAGATCTCAGGCGAACCATCATTGTCGAGGTCGCCGCTGGCAACGCCCATGCTGGTTGCAAAGTCAGCAACACCGTTCGCCTTGGCGATCTCCTCAAAGCTGCCATCGCCCTTGTTGCGTAGCAGGTTGTTCGCACCGAAGTCATTGGCCACGTAGAGATCGGGCAGAGCGTCGCCGTCGGCGTAGAGCCAGGTCGCGGCGAAGGAATTACGCTTGCCCGCGCTTGCCTTGCTTTCTGCAGTGACATTCTTGAACCTGTCTCTTATACACATCTCCGAGCCCACGAGACCGAGGCTGATCT
>CAJXVQ010000461.1 GCA_913060685.1 uncultured Verrucomicrobiales bacterium | reverse complement strand
AACAAGTGTTACCCATCTATTGAGCCTGATGTGTTACCTATGTTCTGACCGCACCGGAATCGCGAGAAAGCTAAGAGCCAATCGCTAAAGGCGAATCGCCATGGTGGTTCTGCCAGATCGCTCCGCTTTTCTCCCTTGATCGCCCTGGGAGCTGCGGCTCAATTCCACGTTTGATTCCAGCTGTTCCTTGCCGCAGGCTTCTGCCCTACGCCATGACTTCCCACTCCCGTCGCTCTTTTCTCAAGTCCTCCGCCTGTTCGACGACCGCTTTTTTTGTCGGCGCCCCGCACTTGCGAGCCAAGTCCGCGCGACTTGGCCAGGGCGGGTTCCAATATCGTATCGTTCCCGACTGGGGCGTGCTTGGCGACGACTCCCCGGTCAACAACTGCCACGGGATTGTGCAGGACAAGGAGGGTCATCTCATCCTCTTCACCGACCACGCGAAGAACAACATCATCGTCTACGACCGCGACGGTAAACTCGTCCACAAATGGGGCACGAACTATCCCGGTGCCCATGGTCTCTCCATCGTCACCGAGGGCAATCGCGAAGTCCTTTTCCTCACCGATCTCAAGCGCCACATGGTGTTCAAGACCACCCTCGATGGCGAGGTTCTGGAGCAGTGGGGTTGGCCCGGGAAGTCGGGGAAGTACGAAAAGGCGGATCAATACCGCCCCTCGTGGACCCTGCACAAGGACAACGGTGAGTTCTTTGTCCTCGATGGCTACGGCAAGGACTACATCCAGCACTTTGACGCCACCGGAAAGCAGATCAACCACTTCGGCGGTCAGGCAGGTGGCATCTCCCACTGGGGGCCGCACGGCGGTATCCTTGACCAGGATTCGCTTCTTATTGCCATGAGCGACCAACAATACCTCATGCGCCTTGATACGAGTGGTAAGGAACTCGGGCGCACTCCGCTCCCCGGTGGCAACCCGCGTCAGATCCATCGGGACGGCGACCATTACTACGTCGCCCATCTCGCCGACAACTGGCCTGCCAACCGCAATTCACGGGGCTTCATCACGGTCCTCGACAAGACACTCAAGGCCGTCGCCAACATCGGCGGGACACCACCGGTCTACAACGACGACGGCGTGCTCCAGAAGATGCAGCAGGCCGGCAACATCTTCCGCCATCCCCACGACCTTGTCGTCGACAAGGAGGGCAGCATCTATGTCGCGCAGTTTGCCTCGGGCAAGACCTACCCAATCAAACTCGAGCGGGTCTGATTTCCGCCACCCAACTCCCGGCCCGCGAATCTCCATCGCCTCGTTTCCCCGTTAACGAGTGTTTAAAGGGAGAGACAAAATTCGATGGGATGACACCGCAAACTTAGAATGGAGATTTTTCTTGGCAGCGGCCCTGCGAGCGTTTTTGCTTCGTCGTATGGAGTGTCCACGTTGTAAAAATAGTCTTAAGATCGTTTCCGTCGATGGCGTGAAAGTTGATGCGTGCCAAGACGGGTGCGGCGGAATTTGGTTCGATGCGTTCGAGCTGGAGAAAATGGACCAACCGGACGAGTCGGCAGGCTGGCTGCTTGAGAACATGCGTATCGATCTCGGTATCGAAGTCGACTTCAAGAAACAAGTTGAGTGTCCGCATTGTGACGGGGTGAAGCTGATGCAGCAAAAGTATCCCGCGAATGATCGTATCGCGATCGACAAGTGTCGTGTCTGTGGCGGCGTCTGGCTGGACTTTGGTGAGTTGTTTCAAATCCGCAGCGCCAATCCTTCTACGGCCGAGGCCAATCAACGGGTAAGCTCGGCCCTATTGCGCGGGTTGAAGAACTGCTGAGTTCCAGTCGCAGTGGCGCCATGCGTGTGCAAATTTTCTGGCAATTGAAATTACGCGCAATATCGGGAAGTCTGGGGCCGGAAAAACGAACGGAGTCCAGGCCCTATGACCGGCAAAGAAGGTGCCTTCTTCGTGATGAAGGACCAGGCCGCCGGCGATTGCCCCGCTAGGAGGCGGTGGCTGCGGAACGAACGTTTCCTTTGATTCCCTTGAAGCTGACGAGTTCTCGTTCCTTCTCATCCCACAGACGGAAGCCCAGGGACTTGAAACCTCTCAGAAAGGTCAGGGGCTCGACGTTTTGAAAAATCTCGTGGGACTTATGACAGGCCTCGAGATTGTAGTTGGGGATTCGCGAGCTGAGGTGGTGGATGTGGTGGTAGCCGATGTTTCCGGAGAACCATTGGAGGACTTTGGGGAGCTTATAAAAGGAGCTTCCTTCCAAAGCGGCGCTCGTGAAGTCCCAGTCATCTTCCCGCTCCCAATAGACGCCTTCGAACTGGTGCTGAACGTAGAAGAGCCAGACACCTGAAATCGAAGCGATGCAAATCGTGGTGACTTGAATGAGGAGGTAAGGGAGTAATCCGTAGATCGATATCAGAGCGGCCGCGAGCAGGCCGACGGCCAGGTTCATCTGCCAGATCGACTTCCGTTGTTGCCGCTTTGCGCCGGGACTGGAGAAGCGCTCCCGAATGACGAAAAGGAGAGGCGGAGCGATCACGAAGAGGATGAAGGGATTCCGCACCATGCGGTAGGTGAAACGTTTCCAGCGGGAAGAAGCGAGGTATTCGGCGACTGTCATGGTCCAGACATCGCCGGTCCCGCGGCGGTCGAGATCACCGGAGGCACTGTGGTGAACGGAGTGCTCCCATTTCCAATGACTGTAGGGGGTGAAGGTGAAGACACCGGAAATAAAACCGAGAATGGTGTTGGCGCGTCGGGATTTGTAGAATGAGCCGTGGCCGCAGTCATGGAAGATGATGAACACCCGGACCAGAATGGCACCGGCGAGCAGAGCGAGGGCGAAGGTCAGCCAGTAGGAGATGGAGAGAGTGAAATACATGGCAACCCAAAGTGCGACATAGGAGCCAAGTGAGTTGATGACCTGCCAGGTTGCCTTCGCCGGGGAAGCTTTGGTGTGCGGCGCGACAATTTTCTTCCACTCTTGAACAGATGGGAGAGGTCGGTCGGGTTTGGGGTGCGTGGAGGCCTTTGACATGTGAAGTGGGAGACGCGCTCAGCGCGTGGGCAAGATGTGACCTAAATCCTCTGGGTCAAGTGGTTATCCATCGATTCATGGAACGATTTACGTGAATGGTTGAGAAAGCGAATTGGCAATGATGCAAAATACGAGACTGTGAGGAAGGGTCGGGGCGAGGCTGAAAGTGGTTCGACTTCGCCATCTAAATCGTTGTGATCTCCAGCGTTTTTGTTTTCGCACTTAATTGGCCCGTCAAATGTCCATGGCTCTCAAGGAGCGAGGCAAACGTCTCATTCTGAAGACCTCCGCCGCTTGCTCGTCAGATCCGCTGCCCTCGGTAAATCCCCCCGCCCAAGGGGTCTGGACAGTGAATCTCGCGGAAGAGTTTCCCGGCCTAATTGCAATTCCCCCTTTGCCATTTCCCATATTTGGCCGTAGGTTACCCGCCTCCATGAAGATTCTAATCAACCTAGTCACCACATTCGCGGTTTCCAGCTTCCTCTTCGCCGCCGAACCCTCGCCCGAAATCGCCGGCCTTGAATCAGCTGCGATGAGGTATGTGATCGCCTACAATGAGCGCGACGCTACCGCACTTTCGAATCTTTTTACCGAGGAGGGAGAGGCTGTCAGTCTGGATGGGGAGGAAGTGACATCCGGTCGCGAGTCCCTGAAAGCACGCTTCGAGGAACGTTTCTCGGTAGAGTCTCCGCCATCAATCGCCATCGAAGTTGATTCGGTCCGTCTTGTCGCGCCGGGACTGGCGATCGAAGATGGCACCGCCCATTACACCCTGGCAGGCGAAAATGCAGTTCCGATGTCGCTCACTTACACGGCCGTTTTGCAGCGCAACGAGGACGGCGAGTGGCTCATTGCCAGCTCTCGTGTCTTGGGGGATACTTCAGGTCCTTCACGCAATTTGACGTCACTTGCTACTCTTATGAATGGTGATTGGACAGCGTTGGGGAAGGAAGGGGTCCGACTCGATCTCGCGGTCGGGTGGCATCGGGGTGGAAAGACTCTCGTGGGAGAAATGCTGACCACCGCCTCAGATGCGGATCCGCAGGTCGGAACGATGCGGATCGTTTGGGATGCCGCACGGGAATCGATTGTATCAACATTTTCCGATGAATCCGGAGGATCGACAGAGGGAATCTGGACGGAAACCGATGAGGGTTGGTTGATCCACTCCAAAGGGACAACCGCCGACGGTGAGTCTACCTTGGCGACACAACGACTCACTTTAGCGAAGGATGGCTCACTCTTATGGTCCATTTCCAACAATGTGATTAACGGGGAAGAGTTTCCTGATCGAGAACTTCGACTCACCCGCCAAGCGCCTACTCCTTCGAAAAACTAGAATTGAATCTCTTTAATATTATGAAAACTTTAATAAAATTCATGGTGGTGGCTCTTGGCCTTGCCTTCTTGATTCCGGAAGTCGACGCCCGGAGCTTAGGTGGAAACCGGGGCTCATCCAAAAGCAGTAGCAAAAGCAGTAGCCGAAGTGCCAAGCGAAGCCCAATGACCAGCTCGAAGGTCAAGCGGCAGCCTAGTCGTTCAACTGCGAAGCCCGCGACCCGACAATCTTCGCGTCCCACGACAAGGCCGACAACCAAGCCGACGACAAGACCCACAACGCGTCCAACGACAAGGCCGACAACCAAGCCCACGACAAGGCCAACAACACGGCCTTCTGTTTCCAGGCCATCCACCCGGCCTGAAATCAAGCGCCCTGAGACGCGTCCATCCATCAGCCGCCCGGATAAGGGCCGCCCCAGCACCCTTCCGGGGATGGTGAGCTATCCCAATCGCCCCGGATCAAAAAACCCCTCGCGTCCAAGCCTCCCTGGAATGGGAAATGGGCGAGACAAGATCAACAACGGCAAAATCAACGTCGGTGATCGCAAGGTCAATGTTGGTGATCGCAAGGTTAATATTGGTGACCGTAAGAACACCATCAATATTGGCGAGGTCAATGTCGGTGGCCGAAATAAAGGCCTAAGTCGTCCGAGTAATCTGATTGGAAATAACAACAAGCGCGATTGGAACAATAATAACAACAAGCGTTGGAACAACAATAAGATTTGGGGGAACAACAACAACGTCAATATCAAAATCAACAACAACTTCCGGGGCAATAATAATTTCTCATACCGGCCCAATTACTGGGGCGCGCGTCCTTGGTGGGGAGCAAGTTCCTATCACTCATGGCATCACGGCCACTGGAACCATGGCTGGAACAGTCACCACTACCACCGCCACTGGTATTACAACGATAACGATTTTGCCAAAGGGTTCATGTGGGGCATCGCGGTGTGGAGTCTTGGGAACATGGTCTACGACATGGGCTATAACAACTATCGTAATCCCTATCCTGCTCCGCCGGTTCAGAATACCTACATCACCTACGAACAGCCGATTTCGGTTGCGGCAGCTCAAAATCCTCCCGCGGAGTCCTCAAGCAAGGAGGTTCTCGAAACCAGCCTGACAAGTACCGAGGAGGCAGCCCCTGACCCCAACGAAACGAAGTCCAACGCTGCCTTTGAGCCTGTCTCTTATACACATCTGACGCTGCCGACGATCTACTCTGT
>CAJXVQ010000460.1 GCA_913060685.1 uncultured Verrucomicrobiales bacterium | reverse complement strand
CAGCCTCGGTCTCGTGGGCTCGGAGATGTGTATAAGAGACAGCTCCAGATCAGAGCGGCTATCGGTAACGATCGTCGCATTGAGTTCCACATGCTCGACCCGAAGATTATCAAGAGCGGCCCCCTCGAAATCTTCAGTCATATCAAATGCGATCAAAAGAGAGGTTCCGGTATTGTCCGGGATCAAACCACTCACCTCAATCGGATCATTGGCGTTATTCGTAAAGAAACGAGATTGAACATGACGCTCGACAGGTCCGAGAAATGTGTTGTTTTGAGCGACTGAAAAAGCCTCTTGCACAGCGGCAGCGGCGTCAACAAGACCAGCACCATAGTCGTGATTGAAATCAAATCCAGCGGCATTGGTTTCCCAAGAAGGGCCCGGATCAACCGTCACCGCGGTCCGAATCAGGATATCCTGAACGTCACGCCAAGAGAGATCAGGATTCTCTTCGAGCATAAGTGCGGCAACCCCGGAAACAAGCGCCGCGGAGGCTGAAGTTCCACCAAAGTCGCTGATGTATTCGGTCGTTCGGATCGGGTTATCGTCCTCATCGACATCGAGACCATAGGAGGCCGTCAGGACATCTTGCTCCCCCCCATCGGACGGAGCCACGACAACCAGATTCGCTCCTCTTTCAGAATAGGCCGCGCGACGTTCCGCATCATCAACCGAACCTACAGCGATGGTATATTTGGAATTGGCGTAGCCATCATAGTTTGAATTATCACCAATCAAGCCTCCATCACCTGCAGCCCAAACAAAAATGTTACCGAGACCCAGAGGATTTGGATTCTGAGGCGTCGACGGGCCTGAGCGACCTCTTAGCGCGCCATCCTCGAGCGCGGCCAGAGTCAATGGTCCTGGCCCCTCCAAAGTCAAGGTCGCATCATCAGGACCCCAGCTGGCGTTATAAACATCAATAATGTCATTGCTGAAGCTCAAGGCGGCAGCTTCATCGGCATCGTCGGTGATCCCGTCTGCGCCCAAAAGGCGAATTCCAGAGAGAGTGGCATTTGGAGCAACTCCGGACATCCCTTCGGCATTATTGAAGGTTGCCCCAATGAGAGCGGCCACACTCGTTCCGTGAGTAAGGGTTGCGTCCAGAGTTGTCGGATCATCTTCCAGACCGTCCAAAAGATTAAAATGAGGACCCGTTGCATTCCCCACCAAATCCAGATGATCGATTGAGAGACCATCATCAATGACCGCCACTGTGACACCTTCCCCGGTGGCTCGATCCAAAGCAGGCTCGAGGTTGATATCGACATTTGCAACCCCCCCATTCACCCCGATGTTGTTCAGATACCATTGGTAATTCCCGTCTTCTCTGGGATTGTCAATCGTGTTATAAAAAGGGTCCGTTGGGATAGCCCTCTTCATGCGCTTCTTGACAAAAATTGGTTCTACCGCGGTGACACCGGGATCAGCCTGGACAATTGAAAGTTGAGCCAAAACCTTACCGGCAGACTCTTCTTCACAAACGACAAGATTGGATCCTTCCCGGGCCAGCTTGGCTGATTTAATTCCACAACGTTGTTGGACCTCCTGAAGGCTTGCTCCTTCTGCAAGTGTCAGGATATAGCGATTACGGAGAATCCGCCGTGCGTTTGGATTTCTTTGCTCCGAAGCGGGGTAAAAAACCAAATACTTCTCAGCGTTGGGGACAGAGGCCTGAGCGATAATCGCTGAAGTCGAGCCTGCCGCTACCGGAGAAATCTTAAGGCGCCCTGACTCATCCAAGTGGCACAGTTCGTAGGTGCAGAGAACAAGATTGTTGATAAGACCACCTTCTGAAAACTGGTGGATGCCGGCAGCACTGCCGGTGCCACTGACTATAGAAGCTGCTGAATCGCCGAAACTACTACTTGAAAGAGCAATTAGCGAAAGGAGGGTCATTGATGACTTTTTCATGGGAAATCGAGGTGAAAGGTTGTTTAGGGAATACGCCAATTGCTAATTAGTTTTGTTCTAATTGAACACGCAGGAAACATGGATTTACCGTCGCGGGGCGACGGCTGAGAACACTGATCAATTGCTCATTATCAAAGACGATAAAAAAGTTTGGATCCCCCGGCTCAATGGTGACCCAAGTCTCAAAATCAGAGGAATATTGAACAAAATAGTCAAGACGGGCCCCGATCGATGGTCGCTTGGGGATATCGAGGATACACTGTTGTGTGAACGGATCGAGAACCGGGGTAATATTGGGAACATCGGCAGGATCGAGAGGATCTGTTTGAAGTCCAAATTCCTCGAGGTTCGTAAACCCATCCCCATCAAAGTCAACTTCCGGAGAGGTCAAATTATCAAGGGTTCCCGGGGGGAAAGCCCCTCCCACGAAACCATTGTAGGTATCGATGAGGTTGACGTCCCAGCGAAAAAGGCGAAACGACCGGTCAACAGCGTCACCAACAGGCTGCTCACGGAGAAACTCGAGTTCAACAGAAAGCTCAAGACCCGGCGGAAAAAAGTCGGGGCCAAGCTCATAGCCAGTTGGGATACCAAGGCCAAGGCCACCAATAAGCTGTGGGAGTTCCGGGTTACCCACACCCAGAGGAATCGGTGGGAACCGAATGTCCCCTGAATCACGGTCACGAACCGAGAAGAACAAACGGTCGCCCGCGAGAAATGTTTGCGGGTTAAAACCTTCCCATGTAAAATCAAAAACAATGCGTGGATCAAATTCCATGAGCTCGCCGTTCCAACGATCGTCATTGAGCAATCTGAAATCATTTCCAACGGAAATTCCGCCACTCGACACGTTACGACCACCTGGCCCGGGAACAGCCTCGACCATTTCACGGTGGGCTGCGTTCATGAAAAAGTTCGCAGGATTTTCTTCATTGGAACCAAGTGCTGGAAACTTGAAAATGTAGCTCCCCGGAACAACCTCATCACGATGCCGCTCAAGCTCGTTTGGAAGGTAGGTTCGGGTGGATTCATAGTCTGTCAGCTCGTAACCTACTCCGTTGACAGGATCGTTAATGAGGTCGAAAAAGATAACGGTGCTATTGTCGATCCAGTTGAAACCACCAAGAGGCCGGGGCAAATCGGAAGGAGGAGCCGAATACAGCTCTACCAAACCCGTCTGGAATGGCTCGATGTTGCGAGCGGGCACAGGCTGGGTCACCGAGAAATAAAGACCAATGTCACGCACCCCATCACCGTCAAAATCACCTTGTGTGACCAAACCTGTCGTTCCACTTGGGCAAGTGATGTTGGGTGTTGTATAGAAAATACCTCCGTTCGCAGCGCAACCGAGAATGAAGGCATTCCCATCAAACACCCTCGTGAAAAGTTCCCCTCCTTGGTAGGCCGAATCTTCCGGCCCGATCATTTTGAACTCCTTCCGGTCACTGAAAGTCAGATCCAGAGTATTAAGAAACTGGCCATGAGCCAGAATTGCGGTGAGTGAATAGGCACCCGCTAAGAGAGCCGTCGATTTTGCGATATTCATTTTCGAAGGTGTTTGCAATGCATTTACATGTGATTTGAAACTCAATCAACCGGAAAACGTCATTCATGACATTTCCCCTGATTTATTGGCCTCTATCCCTAGCTCCTGAAAGCTTCTAGGACCCTAGCGGTTTTGGATCGATTGCGACAAGCGCAAAATCAGCGCATGCCCTGTAAAAGAAGCTCCGTATTGGACTTCGTCCGGGCCAAATTCCGCAATAAGGTCTCAATCGCTTCTCCGATGGGAAGGCTGGCCAAATGACGCCGAATCTCCTGCACCCTTACCAATTCATCGGGGTGGTAAAGCCGATCATCGTTTCGAGTGCCGCTCTGTGGAATGTGAATTGCAGGGTAAATGCGCTGCTCAGCCAACTCGCGATCAAGACGAACTTCCATATTTCCGGTCCCCTTTAATTCCTCAAAAACAACATCGTCCATTCGACTTTCGGTCTCAATCAAGCAAGTTGCTAAAATCGTAAGACTCCCCCCTTCCTCAACATTTCGGGCGGCACCGAAGAACTTTCGCGTATCTGTGATGGCCTTGGGACTCACCCCTCCGGATCCAATCGGTCCACCGCGCGCGGCATTATTATACCCACGGGCGAGTCGCGTCAGACTATCCAGCAAAATGACGACATCTTTCCCCTGCTCGACCAAGCGACGGGATCGCTCCAGAACGAGATTCGCAACTTCGGCATGACGCTTGGAGGGTTCATCAAAGGTGGAGGCAAAAACATTTTGGCCTACCATCTCCTCAAAATCGGTGACTTCTTCAGGCCGTTCGTCCAAGAGAAGAATCACCAATTCACTTTCAGGTGAATTGAGTAAGATCGACTTGGCAATCTGCTTCAAAAGAATGGTCTTCCCTCCCCGTGGCGGCGCCACAATTAATCCGCGCTGCCCCTTCCCAAGAGGCGCGACCAAATCAACCACCCGGGTTGCCAAACCCGCTCCGTCATCGGCCCCCTCCAGCACAAAGCGCTCTTCTGGGAAAAGTGAAGTTAAGGCATCAAAATGGACCGGCTGACGATAATCCCCCGCAGGCACCCCATCGATTTCCAGAACCTCCGAAACCGAGAGAAACTTATCTCGATGACGGGGCTCGCGAATCACCACCTTCATCCTTTGCCCCTCACGAAGCTCGTGCTGCTGAAGAATCTGGGTCGGCACAAAAATGTCGTCCGGAGAACCTCGAAAGCTACGGGCCTCATCACGAAGCATCGCGAAATTGCCCCCGGAGAACTCGAGGACCCCTTCTCCCACGATTCGGGTGCCATGCGCGGCATAACATGACAGCACGGTAAAGACGAGCTGAGCGCGCGTCACTTGATTGGGAATGCGGACTGGAAGCCGCTCGACCTCATCATAAAGATCACTCAAAGGCTCCTCTCTAAATTGATTCAGATTGATCTCATCGGGAACTTCCGGAGGTGGAGGCGGGGGCGCCGACTCCTTTCTGGGAGCGCGCTCAGCCGGTTCTTTGGCTTTTTTGACGCTCTCTCCTTCAATAATTTTAATCCCGTCTCCCTCCTTTAAATTGTCAGAAACAGAATCTTCCTGGGGCTTGGCAGAATCAGCTTGAGCAACTTCTGGAGACTTCCCGGCTGCTTTCCGGGCGACTTTCTTGGCCGCAGTTTTCTTCTTGGCTTCAAGGACCATTTGGGCCGCTTTCTCAGCCGCCAATCGGGCGACTTTCGCCGCCTTCGCAGCGGCCTCTGCCGCCTGGGCCGCGACCAACTCCGCTGCAGTCGCCGCGGCAAAGGCCATATCTTCGGGGCTGGTCGCTTGGCCACCCGTTTCTTCGATCTCGAGAGAGAGCTCCAGTTCGGGACTCGCATCCACCTGGGCCGCCTTCTTCGTTGCCTTTTTGGCGACTTTCTTAGCAGCCTTCCTGGCAACTTTCTTCCCTGCTTTTTTCGCCGCTTTTTTGGCAGCCTTCTTCGCTACTTTTTTGGCGGCTTTCTTTGCCACCGGCTTAGGCGAGGAATCTTCGGGAGATGCGGGAGTGTCAATGGACTCTTGGTCGTCGGTCATGAAATGAAAAATGGATTAAGGAACCTCACGAGCTGCTTCTCCAGAATCTGTCTCTTATACACATCTGACGCTGCCGACGATCTACCCTGTGGAGA
>CAJXVQ010000459.1 GCA_913060685.1 uncultured Verrucomicrobiales bacterium | reverse complement strand
CGAGATCAGCCTCGGTCTCGTGGGCTCGGAGATGTGTATAAGAGACAGCCGCCAAGCCCGCTGGTCCCTCAAATCCTAATCCGACAATCCACAAAAAGAGGGCTGTCCTTGCATTTTGACATTCGTCACTCCTCCCCTGCCCCCACTCCAACTCAGAGCCGATGACCGCCACGGCGAAGCCCGGTCGAAGTGAGCCCTGAGAGGAGAAGTTCGACACCCTCAGGTTCCCCGGCTCAAAAGCAAATTCCTGCAGCGCAGCGCAACCTCCCTCCCGGTCGAACGAGGGGAAGGACATCGATGAACCGGGGCTCGGGCTTCAATTTCATAAATATCAACATTGTCGGTAACCATTCCGCGACAATCTCGATCTTAAGGAAGAAGGAGGGATGTTCTTTCCTCCACAACGAATTCCAACTATGAAAACAACGATAAAGCTGAATCCATCCAGACTCAGAGCGATTGGCCTTACGCTCGCCTCTCTCCTTTCTGCTGAAATGGGTCTGATGGCGGAAGAGAAGGCCAAAAACTCGCCTCAACTGACCCTTGAACCCCTCTCGATCACGGTCTTGAAAGACCCTGGCGACGATCCAGATCAGGGCAGAAACTCCTTCAACATGTTATCCTCTGCACCAACGAGCGGAACAAAACTTCTCGTCCGGGTCACTCCGGCAGCGGGACTCAAGGCGAAACTCGTCGACTCGGGCGCGAAGCTCGCGGTCTTCCAAGATGACAAGAAAAAGAATCTGCTCGAGGGGGGAGAAAAGACCCGACAAAGGCCCAGTCTCTTCGGGCCAAGCAACGAAAAACTGACAGTGCTCCCGGGTCGAGGAGATGAGGACAACTCCTTTGGCCTTGCAATAAACGCCCCCATTATACCTTCAGCCGGAGCGACCAAACTCATGATCTCAGGGACTCTGGTTTTTGCACCCGAAGACATTGAAAAAAGAGAGGCCAGACACTCAAAACTGATCTTGAAGGACGGCGAAATAGTGAACGTTGGACCGGTCCGACTGAAGTTTGCAAAGTCCAAACGTGGCAGAATGCCCTGGTTCGTGCAAATGATTGCGGAGAAGCACGCAGTGAGTCCCACACTGATGCTGTTTGGAGAGGATGTGGATCGCGTTATCTTCGACAGTGAGAGAGGGAGCGGCTTCACGAGCATGGGAGGAAAACGCGATATGAAGAATCCCTTCAGTGGAGTCATCGCCAATGGATTTAACTGCCCTGGCGACAAGATCAGCAGGATCAAGGTTCGCTACTACAAGCAGGGTGACCTGATCGAAATACCCTTTGAATTCAAAACAGGCCTCGGACTTCAGGGGACACGCTAAACCAGGCAGAAGGAAGCCCCCTTTCCCTTCCAAGTCTCACCAGTCACACGGGTGAGGCTTCATCAATAACAAGCCGGGGTTGGGCGGAATATCGTGAGCCGACGCAGTGTCGGGTGATCGGGACCCACACCACCTCGCAGAATGATCTGGCAGAATGGAGAGGATTGAGCCGGGGATTGCAGTCAGCGCTTCACGGCAAAATTGATATAGCCGATGAACATCTCTTCATCACTCTGTTCTCCGAAGCTTACCGACTGGGCGGGGTCGGGGTTCTCCGGATTCTGGGGCGAGTTGTCAAAGGCACCGCGCACGCGGATTTCTGTTCCGGCGGGAAGCCACTTTGGCTCGGCGAGACGATAGAGTAATTGCCAGTCAAAGATGTAGTGAGGCACCGAAAGAAGCTTCTCGATCGCACCATTCGGGTAGATCGCATCGTATTCCATCCGCGAGCCACGGAAGTGCATATGAGGGCTCAGTTCATAGAGGAGAGTTGGTTCCGTGTCCGACAATACCACCGAGGCCTCCCGCGTGTATTCCCGCACGTTCGGCCCTATGTTAATCGAGATCGTGCTGGCGGCGGTGGTGCGATACTCCATCTCCGGAGGAGTGGCGAGAAAGTAGAGACCAAGTTGAGTCGTATCGGTCTGAGGGCTCCCGTTGGTCTGATAGTGCATCTGAAGTGTGAGGGTGGGATTCGCTTCAAGGAGTTTCCCTGAATCGGGAGGAAACGACTTCGCTTGAACCCCCGGAACGTAACTTGCGAAGTAGCCATTCAGCCCGGCACCCTGAATGAAAGCCTCAAAGGTGGATCCGATGAAGGCAAGGCTGTGGTGAACGACCTCGCGGTTGCCCGGCTTGAGAATGGCAGCCCTGAGATAGGTGTCGGCCGGAATATCCGGATTCAGTTCGATGTAACGATAATCAACCTCGCCATTGGCCGGGATATTCTGAGTGGGAATGGTGAGGATCATGTCCGGCTCGCCCAAGTCTGACGGCCAGTTGAAGGGGTATTCGCTGGGAGGCGGTGTGTTCGCGACGAAGTCCGCCAACGGATCAGCCCCGTCACCCCTCAATGCCCCTTGATCGATCCAATCGACGAGCGCTCTGAGAGACTCCTCCGACAGAGACCAATCATCCTCATAACTGCCAAACTCCGGATCGGCAAACCAAGGCGGCATTTCGCCGGTAAGAGTCACTTCACGAATGTCGTGCGCCCACTCCGCCACGGTCTCGTAGCTATCGAGCGGAAAGGGCGCGATGTTATTCGAGCTGTGGCAACGCACACAGCTTTCGATAATCATGGGAGCAATGACCTCCTCATAAGAAACAACGTCTGTTTGGCCCAAGGGAAGAGGATCACCAGTGGCTGGAGTGTGACGGTAGATCGTTGGTTGCCCGGCAAGGAATGCAGTGAGCGCATCGGAAAGATAGCTTTGCGCAGGAGATTCATCCACGGCAGGACGCTCGATCGCGCCCCGGTAGAAGACGCTCCACGAGGCGGTATCAATGGCAACCACTTCGGTGCCTCGGCCCACGTCATACGCCCGCGAGACCAATTGAGCCGAATCGTGGAGAATGGGGACATCCGTTTGCCAAGTGTCGGCAGTCGTCACGAGCTCGGAGCGGTTCTCCGAGATCGGATCGATGACCCAGAATTCAACGGCTTGCGCACCGAAGGAATTCTTCAAATCCGTCAGAGTGGCTCCTAAAGAGGGATCGGTATCCGGATCAGTGAAGAAGAGAACGATAGCCTTTTGGAAGTTGTGATAATGCAGTTGTCGTGTGCGCCCCTCGTGGTCGATCAGGCGGAAATCGGAGGCTTCTTCACGCGGGGCGCTTCCGGACCACTGCAGGAGTCGATAGAACCCCGACCCTCGATTCGGAGCGAGAGGATCATTCCACCGAAATGGGCTGGACGGGAGACGGAGCGAAAGCAAAGGTTCCCAATTTTGCGCATCGGAAGAATACTCCAAGACATGATCTTGCGTCGGTTGGCCGTGGAGGTCGATCCGGATGGAGTCGTTATCCGCTGGCAGCACATCGACCGACAGCTCCTCTGCCAGCGATGGGCCAAACAACACCGAGGCCAAGGCCAGAGAGAATACGGGTGGGGCAATTTGCCCGGAGAGCATTCTTGAAAAGATCATCCCTTAGTCGGTAAGGGAAAACAGCTGCAATACAAACTTCAAATCACATCAACACGCACAGAATCCTATTTGATGATCCCGGCAAACGGAGTCATTTGCGGTAGGAGATCAGAGAAGGTCGCAATGGTTTACGACAGAGAGTCACGAGCAACCTCTTGCCAAACTAATCCTTGGCATGGCGGGAAGGAGGACTACGATAGCAAGTCGAAAAATTGCTGTCCTGAGGCGCCCGGTGATGCAGGCCGCTCGCTCTATCGCCTGATTCTCCGCTTCAACGTTCCCCTGCTCAAACATCCCGGATCAACTGCTGCCTCTCTTCCCCTTTTTACAACCTCCATGAAAAAGAAATATCTTGTCGCGAGCTTTGCCCTGATCCTCTTGCTCGCCGCCATTCTGGTCTTTGCCCTACGCGATGACGAGCCTGTTTCCCCAAGTCGTTTTGTCGAACCGGACAAGCTCTTCGAGACGCTTCAGGCGAACATTCGAAATCAGCCCGGGTTCGAGGTAATAGTGGACATCGATCACGCACGTTTGGCGGCAGAGGTGGGCTCACCGATGCCGCCCTCTCATGTGCTGATTTGGTCCGACCCGGAACTGGAGGCCGCCATCCTCAACCACAATCCGCTTGCCGCAATCGACTTGCCGTTACGTGTTCTCGCATTCGAGGACCAAAAGACGGGCAAGGCGGCGGTCATTGCCAATAGTTACGATTTCGTGGCACAGCGCTATTCCCTGCCTGATGATGCGATCGTCCGGGAGCGTTACGAGAACGCGCTGGCCAAGGCCACAAAGGGAATTCCTGAGACCGTGATTGCCAAATTCCCCTCGGACACCATGACGGACTTGGGATTAATCACCCTCGATAGCCCGCATGATTTTGCCACAACGGAGAAGCTGATTCTGGAGACCATTCATGCTCAGGCGGATACGGTGAGTTTCGGGGTGGTTGATTTTACGGCCCGCTCCAGAGAGCATGGCGTAGCTCTTGAGCCACTCCGCTTGATCCTGTTTGGCGCCCCGGGCCCGGGCGGAAAGGCCATGGCGTCCGCCCCGACCTTGGGCCTCGATGCCTTTTGCCAGAAGTTCCTGATCTGGCAGGACGAAGGCGGAAGCGTTCACGTGAGTTTCAATGACCTGCTGGCTCTCGCCAAGCGCCAGAACGTATCCGGAGGACTCCCACTTCGCGTCATCAATCACCGCTTGAAGAAGACCTTCTC
Source organism: uncultured Verrucomicrobiales bacterium (assembly GCA_913060685.1). GTDB lineage: Bacteria > Verrucomicrobiota > Verrucomicrobiia > Verrucomicrobiales > Akkermansiaceae > SW10. Next base: position 894 of record CAJXVQ010000459.1, on the reverse strand, counting down.
AACAGCACTCGAATAGGTATCCCGTGACCATTCCAGGATCCAGGGACGCCGAATCAAAAGCGAACAAAGCCTTGGAATGAACGCACCACAGCGCTTCGGTCAATTCGGCTTACAATACGCATGCCAGACGTTTTCCAAATCCTTCCAGAGGCCCAAATTCGTGAGTGGCAAAATCAACCAGAGAGGGAAAAGCCGACCGCTGCTTCGGCTGGATTCCAGCCGCCTTCTTCCTACGAAAAACAACTTTGGGATGAGATGACCGGACTGATTGAATCTACCGAATGGGCATCGCCGGAGCGTGCCGCAAGAAAATCAAATTCCTGGCAACCATTCTTGCTGATTGCCCCTGGCCCAAATCCACGTTTAATAAAAGACTCACCTCATGGCGCGCGTCTTCCTCCTTCTCACCCTCGCTCTCACTTCCCTCGCCCCGGCGCAGGAAGTGAGCTTCAACCGCGACATCCGGCCCATTCTCTCAAACAAATGCTTCTTCTGCCACGGCCCTGACGAGAAGACGCGCGAAGCCGGCCTCCGACTCGACACTCGTGAAGGCGCTCTCGCCGACATCGACGGTTTCTCCGCGGTCGTCCCGGGCAATCCCGACGACAGCGAACTGCTTTTCCGCGTCGCGCACGACGATGCCGACGAACTCATGCCGCCGCCCGAGTCGAAGAAAGACCGCCTTAACGACCCCGAGATTGCCCTCCTCCGCCGCTGGATCGAGCAGGGCGCGCCCTACCAGGGCCACTGGTCCTTCGAACCCCTCGCCAAAACCAAACCGCCCGCCTCCTGGACCGGCAATCCCATCGACTCCTTCGTCGACGCCTCCCTCGCCCGCCTCGACATCACCCCCTCGCCCGCAGCGGACCCCGCCACCCTTATCCCTGTCTCTTA
>CAJXVQ010000458.1 GCA_913060685.1 uncultured Verrucomicrobiales bacterium | reverse complement strand
TCTACACAGAGTAGATCGTCGGCAGCGTCAGATGTGTATAAGAGACAGGTTTGAATGGTGATCCCACCCACGGTGAAAGAGTTGGATATATCGGACATCGCGTTCTGCCATCCGCCGCGCCAGCAAACAGTTCCGGGCAAAGGAACCGCTTTTGTGCACATCGGGTCCGTAGCTTTCCATCACCTTCTTGTTTTCCTTGCTCAGATCCGTCAATTCGGGAACCGATGTTTGCATCGGAAACGCCATTTCCTGCTGGCTGATGGAAGTCTCAATCTCAGGGTCGCCCGCCTGTGCCTGCTCGTTGCGATTCAATTGCGTGACCAGATCCAGCGCTTTGCGTGGCGACTACGCCACCGCTGAGGATCACGTCGAACATCTCATCGACGGTGTCGCTGAACGCACCGGCCGAATAGAGTCTAACTGTGAGGATAGAGCCATTGGACAAAGTGTTTGCGGCTGCGACTTCGAAAAGGATGCTCGAGAAAGTCGTAGAACTGCCGTTCAATTTCGGCCTTCGATTCCGATTCCTTACTTCTCTGTCGAGTCTTCGGAGGCTTGAAGTTTTGCCAGGATGACTCCGGCAATTTTCTCAGCCAGCTTCGAGTAGACCGCTCCGGAGAAATGCACATCATTTCCTCCCTTCCATTCAGCGTATCCGTCCCACTGCGTCACCACGCTGTGAAGATCATTGATCGGGATGCCGTGCTTCTTCATCACCTTGGCGGCCGCGGCATTGTAGATGAGTTCGTCGCCCTTGGGATTATGAGGAGCATTGGCGGGAATCGGGGTGATGTTGGCCCAGATGACCTTGGCACCATTAGCCTTCAACAAGGTCACGATCTTGGCCAGATCCTTGGCGTATTGATCGACCGGGTTGTGCCACGCTCCGTTCCGGCCGCGAAAGATGTCGTTCAGGCCAAAGTTAAAATGAATCACATCGTACGGGGTGTCTTCCAAATGCTTCGCAAAGCGTTCGAAGTCCACGATGCAGGCCTTGGCACTGCCAAAATCCAGGTTCTTCGCGACTCCCCGTGAATGCCAAAACGTCTCCTTCTGAATCCGGTATCCCGCCACCGAGCCCAGCTTGGTCACCTCCGCCTTGCCCTTCAGCAAGTCGAGCAGAGGTTTGCTGTATCCGCCGGAGATTGAATCACCAATGATCAAAACCTTGGGAAGGTTTTTCTGATTCTTGGCATGCTTGATGATGAAGTCGGCCATGGCTTGATCCTCAAAGAAGCCGGTCCAGTAATTGTGGCCCTGGCCTTCGAAGATCGTCACTGTCATCGGACCGCCCAGGGACTTGTAGCGCTTCTCCACGAGAAAGGAGTTGTCCTTCGGTGGCACCAGCGTGTCGACGTCCCCGGTGTTATGATAAATCGGCACCTTCGCCTTGGCCAGTGGAGCGAGGCGGTCGATGGGATTATGCTTTTTGAGTTCTCTGGCGAATTCCTCTTGCGACATCCCATACTTGCCCGCAGCGGATTTCATCCCCGGGTAACTCGCCAGGTTGCAGACCGGATAGACCCCGGCGAGGCAGGCCACCGACTCAGGATGCTCGGCGGCCCAGTTGTACATCTGCGTGCCACCGTAGCTTCGAGCCAGCATGCAGGCCTTCCTGGTCAAGCCATACTTCTCGGTAAGCTCCTTGTGAAACGCGGTGAAAATCTTTCGCCCGGCCGGCGTTCCGAAATCCCCCTTCACATCAATCCCGGCGACCGCAATGCCATTGTCCAGACACTGCTTCATCATCCACTGTTCGAGCTTTCCGGGCAGCTTGTAGTCGGAAGGACAATACCAGAGCCACGGCGTCTTCTGCCCGGCGTCCACTCCCTCGGGCAGGGCCAAATACGCGTCGTGCCCCGCCACCTGGAGGAACTTGGAATTGGGCGGGAAGATCTTCCCGCTTCCCTTCTTGCTGCTGAGCCCGCCGGGCACCGCTTTCGGCGTGGACGTATCCTGCGCAAACAATGGGCTTAGAAAGCCAAAGCTGATCGCCCAGACATTTAGGACACAAAGGATGTTTTTCATAATGTTTTTCTTCTTGGTTCTGTGGTTATGACTCAGTCGACGATTTCTTCACCGGATAGTCACGAAGGACGATTGCCTTTAAATTATTGTCCTGATGAAAATGGTCGGGCCAGCTCTCTTTCTTTATCATTGTTGCCACGTTCATGCATATGGTCATTCTGAATGGTAGGAAGAAAGCGGCGAAGGCGCGCAGGTTCCGCTACCTGCCGTAATACGGGCGGCTGGGTGGAGCCCTTCCCTTAATTCTGCATCACCCCCACTCTTGTCAGAAAACGGCGGCCTCCCGAAGGAAACCGCCGTCTCTGTTGGATTGCCTGTTGAAAGTTTCTCAAGGGAGCTGCATCACCCTCACCCTCAGGAAAAGTTTGTCGAGTGCCTCACTCGCTGTTGCCGTCACGGTGGTCGTCGTTCCCTCCGTGTTCGGCACAAAGCTCACTGTCGGCCCACCCGCCGGACCGCTGCCGCTGGAATACCAGTCGTCGAGGTTCGGCGACCATTCGTAGAAGCCGGTCAGATCGCTGGGCGGGTCATCATTCTGCGGATGCTCGAAGGTGGCGGTGGTTCCGTCGGAGACAAGGTCCGCGAATCCCGCATTAAACTCTCCCGGATGAGTTCCAAACCACGCCTCAATTCCATTGGCGAGGTCGTCACCATCCGGATCGAGGTCAAAGCCCCGCTCGGCGGGATCGATGCCGAAGGATGGATCCGAAATCCATGACTTAAAGTCATCCGAATCCGGTTTGAAACGGAGGATGGCATCGCCGTTTCCGGCCGATTCGTGGTTGAAGATCGCAAGATACAGACTGCCGCCATACGAGGTGAGAAAATAGGGAGTCATTCCACTCGGAACCAAACTGTTGAGATCCGTCCAATTGCCCGCAACAAGATCATCCAGCGTTTTGAAGCGAATGAACTTGTTCTCGTCGAAGTCGGTTCCGCCGGCGTAGGACGAGGTGAAATAACTGGTGGCATACCAGTGGCCATCAAAGTAATCGGCATCGTTAATTACCAGTCCGGTCTTCGTCCAGGATCCTGCGGCTCCACTGCCTCCGCTGGGATCGTGGCTATCGTAAATTTTGAAGGTCGGAGTATCCCAATCGACAATTTCCACAATTCTTCCCTTGGCTGATCCGATGACATAAACCTTACCGTTCACCAGGCTGATGGCACGGGCATACCCGGCCGTGGGAGCCTGGACCGCGCTTTCATTCACGCCGATCGCGGTGAAGCGGAACACGTGTCCGGAGTTGGGGTTCAAAGCATAAATCCAGCCTGTGGCAGGATCGCGTAGGATGTCGTGCGGGCGATTCAGAGTTACACCGGCGATGGTGCTGGTTTGGACTGCGATCGTGCCGCTTGAGAGATCACTGAACGCGATGACACGGTTATTTCCGGTATCGTTGGCATAGTAGAGTCCGTCTGTCGGATTGAAGACCAGTGAGTGCTGTCCACTGACGGAAACGGGCGATGCCTCCCAAGCAGCATCGGGACTGTCACGGTAAACGAAGCGGTTATTTTTCAGGTCGGTGATCACTTCTCCGGTGCCCGGTCCAAAGGCAATGTGAGTCGGCCACTTGAGCTGCAGTCCGCCGGCCGCTGGCGCATAGATACTGACGGTGAGGCCAAACTCGGTCTCGGGCGAAGGCACTGTGAAATTCCAGCTCGTGTCGTTGTCGATACCCGCAAAGGGATTGCTCGAAAGATCCTCAATCGCATCAGCACCGATCCTCACTGCGTAGTCGGTCGCCTCGCTGAAATCCCCCGTGGGATTGATCGTCAGGTTTGAACCGGAGACCGTCACCCGGCCGTCAGGTAAAGTGATGACAATGTCCGAACCGGCTCCAAGGGTCAGGTTTCGGATCGTTACGCTCCCGGTGCCGCTGAGTGCCACGGGTTCGTCAAAAGTCGCCACCAGATCCGCAGCAGGATCGGCATCAACGCTGTCATCCGCAGGCACCATCGAAACGACCTGGGGCGGCGTGCTGTCCATCACGACCATCGTTGTGAAATTCCAATCGTTGTCGTTGAGGATTCCAGCGAAGGCGTCTCCGGCAACATCCGCCAGAGCATCGCCGCTGATCCGCACCGCGTAATTTGTGTCCAGCGCAAGGGCGGCAGAGGGATTGATGATCAGGGTGGATCCGGAGACAGAGACCTGAGAATTCGGAAGGTTGATGAGGATGTCCGATCCCGAACCAAGCGTCAGGTTTCGGAGGCTAACTGTCCCTTGATCGGTGAGGACCAGTGACTCGTTGAAGGTCGCTTCCAAGTTCGACGAGGGCGCCACCTCGTCCGAGCCATCGGCAGGATTCAGCGCGACAACCACGGGCGGAGTGCCTGCGGTGGAGGAGCCGACGTTGTAGTGATTGCCGATGGTGGCAGCATCCAACACCGAGTCGTAAACGGCAACTTCGTCCAGAAATCCATCGTAAGGGCGGTAGCCTGCATCCCCACTATTGGGCCGCGCCGCGCCGACTGTGAGATGAGGAGCTCCACCGAAGCCCCCCGAGCCGTTGAAGGTTGCCCCGTTGCTCAAGCTGTTGTTGATGGCAACCTGCACTCCGTTGAGATAGAGCCTGAATTCACCAGCACTCTCGCTTCCGGTCATCACGACGTGATACCACTGACCGGCATCAATTGCCTGACTGACCGTCTCCCGAACCGACCCAGGATTTCCCTGATGAACCAAGCCGACCGTCCCGGCGGGGATGTTGTTGGCTTCGGTCCCGATCCCGATGAGCACGTCATCGTTCCAGCCACCCTGGTCATTGGAGAGGAAATTGGACGCACCGGTTTTCGCTGCGTCGTAGTTCACCCAAGCCTCCATCGTCCATTCGTCCAGCGAGCTGGTCACTGCGGACGCCGCGCCGACGAACCCGCCGCCAAAATCATAAGCCGTCCCACCTTGGGAAAAGCTCGCCTGGCCAACCGTGACCGATCCTCCCGCCGTGTTGAAAGTGCCAGTGTAGGTGCCCCCCGTCGTAGCAGAGTTGGCTGCAGTGGTTCCGCTCGCCTCGTCGAACTCGTAGTAAACAATGGGGCTGTCCGCCAACACGGTAGTCCGATAGCTGGTCGTAGCAGCTTGTGTCATCGCAGTGAGACAGAGCCCGTTGGTAAGACAGAAAATGACTTTGTGTTTCATCGTGATATCCTTGCAGGAAAATTTCCCATCCGTGCCATGCCAGATCAAACGACGGGGTAGCCGAAACCTTACAACCTGGTAATCCGGGCGCGCTCGTTTCTTAGCGCCTAAGTAGAAATTTGTATCTCCTCAATTATGGGCGTTTGATCAATTGAAGATCATCAAAATAAATCGTGCCGGTGCCACCGCCGCTGGACCAACAGCCGAGAAAGAAACTACTGAAGTCGGTGAGGTCAGTCAGGCTGGAAGCACGACCCTCCGATTTGGAGAAATCCAGATCAGTGTGCAGATCAATCGTCCACTTCAGCCACACGCCTGGATCCTCCGATTGGGTTGAAAGTCTGGGATCACTATTCCTGATTTCGACCCGTGCAGATTCATCGTTGTTGGTGTCATTGATGTGCAAATAGAGCTTGGTCT
>CAJXVQ010000457.1 GCA_913060685.1 uncultured Verrucomicrobiales bacterium | reverse complement strand
CTACACAGAGTAGATCGTCGGCAGCGTCAGATGTGTATAAGAGACAGCTTTAAAATACATTTCAACCACTTGAAAAATTCTATCTTTCGCCCCACTCTTCTAGGGTTGAGACATATTTCGGGATATCGGGGCTGGGCATAGCGCCGACTGCCTTTGATGAGATTTGGGACACGAGGGGAGGAGTGTCCACAGCGGAAGACGGAGCGATCCAACACTGGGTAAAGATGGCCAGCAATAAGAGGGACTTCCCTTGTTTATTTGCAAGAATCGACGTTTCCATCAATCAGCGTCTTCGAAACCGAAATGGCCCGGCTCCATTCGGAACCGGGCCATTCGAAAATCGTGTTGGAAGTCTTTATGCTAAGCGATAGCGACTAAAAATAAGTTCGCATTGCGAACTGCCAGCTTCCGGTTTCGATTTCGGTGTTTGTTCCGAAGAGGTCACCGCAAGCATGCTCATAGCCACACATCAGTTTGAGGTTTTCTCCGCAAAGGAAATACTGAAATCCAGCGTAAATCGAGTGGTAATTTTCAACATTAAAACGTGCATTCTCATCCCCGTCGCCGTCGTTTCCAAATCGCAGAGGGCGTTGTTCACGACCTGAATCCATGTATTGGTAGCGAAATACACCTTCGAGCTTTTCAGTAATTTTATAGGAAGGCATTACGTAAAATCCCCACGTGTCATTTCCAGCTGGAATTTCTTCGGACCCCCCATAGGCTCCCGACCGCTCGCGGTTTACCCCGTAAATGATGTCGGAAATGATCTTGAAACGGTCTTTTTCGTAGTCGACTCCCAAGGCCAATGCGTGCTCGTAAGCTGACCCGAATGTACCGACGTCAGCATCTCCCCGTGCACGATCACGACCACCGTCGTTATCAACATAATTCCAGTCGAAGTGGAGGCCGAGGTTTTCATTCACTGGAACGGTTAGGTTGTAGGAGAGTCCTTTATTGGCACTAAAGTCGACCCACTGTGGACCTTGAGCATGGGCACCATAAACCCAGGCACCAACGCGTTGTTCAATCCCATTGGTTACCCACCCTACCTGAGCTCCCCATGGGCGTTGCTGCCCGATTTCGTTTACGATGGGGGCACGCTCGATGGTTTTGATAAACCTCGAGGATTGAATGTCCTCACGGGTAATGTCCTGCTTGTCTTTACCGATAATCACGTAGAAATCATCGCTAGGCTTCCATTGGAAGTTAATGGTCTGGAAATTGTTAATGAAAGTACCGCCATTACTCACTAGCTCTGTACTGGTGCTATCGCCATCTGAAAAGTTAGCGTCGAATCCAAATGATAGATTGTTAGCAAAATCAAAAGTCATTTGGATTCGAGCCCGGCGGTGTTGAGTTTGATCAAATTCATTATTCCGGACACCGTCAATATGCTCAACCTGGTTGATATACTGGGCATGATAACGGCCCTGTAGCCTGATCTTTCTAAAAAACCCACTATCACTTTCATATAAGGTGTTCTTGTCAAAAATGTCACATCTATTGAGGTCCGGCACCATAGGATTCAGGTCATCTAATACCGACCCGGTGTTACCGGCAGTGACAAGTTGTGCGCTAAGCAAACCTGTGCAGACTAACGTAGCATGGCTTTTTAAGTAGTTCTGTTCTTTCATTTCGTTTTTTTCATTTCGGTTAGTTTTTCGTTCGTAGCGGTTTAGCTGTTAGGTATTTTTTTTGGTGGGAGAGCCTTGAAGCCGCCTTTGGACCGGAGCAGATAGGGGAGAAAGGGGGGTGTTTTTCTTCCTATTTGAAGTCGTGCTTGGACATACCAATCGATATTTGCCGTTCCGGCAAGAATGTTTGAGAATGTTTGAGAAGATCTTTCGGTTGCGATCTCAAAGTCGGTCTTGTTGCCGACGGCAACGTAGGCCTCCGTGAGTTGAGGAACCATTTTGGTGCCAAGAGTGTCTGAACCCACGATTACAAGCTTCTCGGCATAGCCCGCAGTGGTCGTCAAAGCCCCAAGGGCAAGTGCGGTATATTTCATCGTTGTCTATTGTTTGGTTGGTCGTCATGCCTGATGCCGACAACGACCCTAAGGTGGTCCGGCCCTCTAACAGGTCACATTGATGTCGTGTGACGATTTTGTCACAATTCCCCCGGGTCTTGCTCCCGGAGCGGGGTAAGAACTCTCATTCAATTCCTTTGTGTATTCTCTTCGGACATACCCAGGGCGCTGGGGTGAATTTTTGCCATTTCATGACGAGACTGTCAAAGAAGGGGAGAGGAAAAGCGCCGAAATGGTAAGGATCCTGTGAGGGGCGCCCGGGGAAAGAGCGTCCGCGGGGCGCCAAGTGACTGTCTCGTCACACGGAGGCTGGCTGTCCATTTTTTGCAGACACCCGGGCACGAATGGAGAGTGGAATGCGGAGCCAACCCTATACATTCTCTCTTTCGCAAACCGCGAAGAGAGGAAGTCTCTGTTCAGGTCGTGGGCTTTCTAGGGATTGGAATTTTCCTCGACCACGTAGAAACGGTGGTCAGGTGTCGGGCCGAAATCGGTGAAGGTGGCGAAGTCTCCCTCACTGGCGACCCCGTCATCCAATTCGATCCAGTTCTGGGGATCTTCGTCCAAGCTATCGAAATATCTCACGATGTAGGTCCGTCCCGTCTTGGAGTTCCAGGTGGGTTGAACATTGCCGGTCCGGGTATCGATCCCGAGCCAGTCCGTGACCAGTTGGAGGTCGGTGCCAGACCAATTGGCGTCATTGCCGGCGCCACGATCAATTATTTGGCGAACCCGGTTGTCGGTTGAATCGGGCCAGCTCGGGGTCACTGAAACAGAGGAGCTAAAGGAGGCATTAATTCTTGGTGTCAAGGGGGTGTAACTGAAAGCTGTGGAAAATGCTGAAAAAGTTGATTTTCAACTTGTACTTTTGAACATCTGACTATCATCGGGCGTCGATGAACGACAAAAAAAGACCCGCCGGGCAACCCTTGGAACCCAGCACTGAAGAACAAAATCACCTACGCATCCTGCGCGAGAACCCAATGATGGGCAATCAAATCCGAGCCATTGTGAACCGCTTCGAGCAAGAGGTTGCCGGTGGAATGGATGCCCATCAGGCAGAAGAAAGCCTGATGGAATCCCTCCAGAAACTCGGCGTGGGCATGATGGGACAATGGGACCTTAACACGCAGCAAACCGCTTTGGAGAAATCCCATGAAGATGCCCCTAAACTCCATAAACACTCAAAAAAACTCCAGTGGTATACCACCTTCGGCACCATAAGCATTGATCAACAGGTTCTTCGCTGACACCGCAAGGGTCCACTGGTCCATCCCTTTCGAGATCTTGCCAAGCTCACCCACCGGGATTGCTCACAGGTGTTAAGTAGACGGATCGTTGACTTCAGCGCGGAACGAAGTTTTGCCCAAAGCGCGGTTGCTCTGTGTGAACATTATCACATCGAAGTGCCGATCTATCAGATCGACAAAGTCACACGCTGAAGTGTGTCGGGAAGCCAAAGCCCACAATTCCAACAAGCCCGAATCCGTGGTGGACGCCGAGGTTCTGATCTCAGAAACCGATGGATCAATGCTACCGGATTATCAGCACCGAAATTCCCGAGGGAGCCAGCGAGACCGACCGCCGGAAGCATCGTCAATGCCATTGGAAAGAGATCCGGGTCACCACCGAGCGCAATCCCACCTTGGACGAAAGTTACTACGGAGTGGCCCTTGGAGAACCTTTTATGGTCGGTTGCATGATGCACGAATGCTGTCAGTTCAAAGGGATGCCCCCCAAACGTACATCCACGCAGTCTCGGATGGTGCCCCCTGGATCGCCGAGCAATACGAGCATCACTTTGGGACCCAGTGTCGGTTTTACTTGGATTTTTATCACGCCTGCGACTACCTGGTCGCCGCTGTGCACAGCACCTCGATGGACTTGGGAGAAAGAAATCACTGGCTGGAGAAGTGCAAAAATCTCATGCGCGAGAGCCGGGGCAAGGATGTGATCAAGGCCTTGGAAAAGCTCACGCCCAAACCGGGCAAAGAAGCGAGAGAGGCCGTCGCCAAAGCCATCAAATACTTGAGGAAACGTGAAAAGAAAGGACAACTTGACTACGCCAAAGCCCTTGAAGAAGACCTGCCAGATCGGATCTGGACAAGTGGAAAGCGCGCATCGTCATATCCTTCAAAAGCGGCTCAAAATCGCGGGAGCCTGGTGGCGTCTGGAAAGAGTCGAGGAAATGGCCCAACTCCGAGCGATGCGGGCCAACCAACGGGGGGACGAGTTTTGGAACCAAAAGGCCGCCTGACCACAACTTTCAGTTACACCCCGGGTACGTCGAAAGGCGTTCCCGCTTTTTTTGGCGCCGGTAGGGCGCGCTGACTTGGGTTTCAAGTCCACGGTAGAAGGAACCACTGGCCGGACGGCAAGGTGTCCACCGCGAGGTGACTGCTGACAGAAGCCGCAGGCAAAACACGACGGTGATGAACAAGAATCGCATGTAAGGAGTCCAAATTCTACCACAGTAGGTGTGGGGATGGATATGCGGCGGCGATGAGTGTGGAGTTCAGTGCGCATGACCCGGGGATATCTAATCCTGTGTCTGAGAAGCAAGGCCGGTGTCGGGGGCAAACTAGGTCGTTTCGACCCGACCGAAGGCCCGAATATGGGAGCGACAATGGGACCCGGCGATTCGGATTGGTAGGGAATCAATTCATGTCACAAGGGCTAAGCTCTGATAGGGGCCCTCTTGAGAAAATCGATCTCATTCTAATTGGGAGGAATTATCTTTGTGACAAAACGGTCACACGGGATCGATATGATCCTGTTGGTTATTAGATACTTTGAACTCGTTGCTACCGAAACACATCGGCGGCCAATCAAACAATAAGACAACGATGAAATATACCGCACTTGCCCTCGGGGCGTTAATGACCGGAGCTGCCTTTGGAGAGAAACTTGTGATCATGGGATCCGATACCCTTGGTGCCAAGATGGTTCCTCAGCTCAAGGAGGCTTATGTCGCCGCTGGAAACAAGACTGACTTTGAGATCGCGGCAGAGGGATCTTCCCAGGCATTCACGAACCTTCTTGCCGGCACGGCAAACATTGGAATGTCCAGTCGCGACGCCAAGGATGAGGAGAAGAACAAATTCACGGCAAAGGGACAGAAGCTGGTTGAGCACGTTGCCGGCTGGGACATGATTGCCGTGGTTCTCAATGACAAGAATGGTGTCCGGAGCCTTACCCTCAAGCAGGTCGAAGGCATCTTTACAGGTGACATTAAGGATTGGAGTGAAGTTGGCGGTAAGGCCGGTAAGATTTCGGTCTACACCCGCAATACGGCTTCCGGCACATACAAGACCTTCCAGAAGCTTGGGATGGCCAAGCGGGACTACGGTTCCGAGAGCAAGAAGATGGCCGGCAATGAGCAAATCGCGACCGAGGTTGCGGCAAACGGGAACGGGATCGGTTATGTCGGTCTCGCATACGCTGGTAAGGACGGTCTCCGGAGTGCAAAGATTGATGGAATCTCGGCCAAGCCCAGGAAAAAGGCCGAGTATCCTCTCTCCCGCAAACTCTACTACTACTGTCTCTTATACACATCTGACGCTGCCGAC
>CAJXVQ010000456.1 GCA_913060685.1 uncultured Verrucomicrobiales bacterium | reverse complement strand
CGAGATCAGCCTCGGTCTCGTGGGCTCGGAGATGTGTATAAGAGACAGCCCAAGACCCAACCCGATCACGAGCGTCTTCACCAAAGCGATCACAACATTGTCCCATCCCTGGCCAAGCCCACCTTCTTGAATGGTAATAAACACCAAAACCGCGAGCACGGCCCCGATGGGATCAACCACGATCCCTTCCCACTTCACGATCGAAGCAACCTTGCGGCGAGGCTTAATCAGCCGAAGTAGAGGCGCGACCACAGTCGGTCCGGTGACGACAAGAATCGCGCCAAGCAAAGCGCAAATCTGCCAGTGATATCCCAGAGTCAGGCGGGCAGCCACCGCCGCAAGTCCGAAGGCAACGACCACTGCCGTCGTGCAAAGCTTCAGCACCGGCGTCCCCGCCTCCTTCAGCTCGGAAAATTTCAGAGTCAGCCCTCCTTCAAACAGAATAATCGCCACGAAAAAGCCCACCAAACTCAGCAGCGATTCTTCGTTGGCCAGATAGTTGTCAATTCGAGTCCCGGTGAAATGCGAAAGCGCAAAACCGAATATCAGCAAGAGAAGAATCGAGGGCAATTTCAATCGCCAGGCCGACCACTGGGCGATCACACCGAGGAGCAATAAAAAAGCGAGATAGGCAAGGAGACTCACGACTTCAGACTGCTCTCAAACTCGTCTCACGCCAAGCCCTGATCATGATTGAAACGTTTTCACATTTGCGCTATTCGTGGGGTAAAATGAGATTTCTGTTTCACTTAATTACCATCATCGCCCCTGTCTTTGCTGGAATGAGCGATGAATCACCCGGAGATCAAAGCGCACGAGAGCACTTCGATAATTCCCCCCGAGCCCTGGGAAACCCCAACAGTCATCACCAAACGCGAGATGGAGAGACTCAATTTAAAGGTCATTCCCCATTGCGTCTTCACGCATCCAATCACAAGAGAGGAAACGGCCTTCAACTCTTACGGCGGAGGTGAAACCGGCTTCGAAACGCTATGGTCCGGCATGGTTGATCAAACGATCAAGATCATCATATCTTGAATCGCCCAATCACTACCAAGGCATCGGAAAATCCGCATTGAAGGCGAAGACCTTCTCGCGAATCTCCGCCAACTTGGCGTCATCCTCGCGGGCTTGCAGCGCTTCGTGAATGAGATCCGCGACAGTTTCGGCATCCTTCTCTTTCATGCCACGGGTCGTGACGGCCGGCGTTCCGATGCGAATTCCGCTGGGCTTCATCGGCCCGGCTTCATCAAAGGGAATGGAGTTTTTGTTCACCGTAATGCCCACCTTATCAAGGGTGTCTGAAACGATGGAGCCATCCAAGCCTGCCGGGCGAAGATCGACCATGAAGACGTGGTTGTCAGTGCCTCCGGAAACGATGCGATAGCCGTTCTTCGCAAGAGCCGCAGACATCGCCTGGGCATTCTTGATGACCTGTTCCTGATACTCCTTGAAGCCCGGCTTGAGAGCCTCGCCAAAGCACACCGCCTTGGCTGCGATGACATGCATGAGCGGTCCACCCTGGACACCCGGGAAAACCCGGCCATCGATCTTCTTGGCATACTTCGACTTGCACAGAATGATCCCGCCGCGCGGTCCGCGAAGTGACTTGTGAGTCGTTGAAGTGACAAAATCAGCGTGTGGAACCGGGCTCGGATGCACTCCCGCTGCCACCAGTCCTGCAATGTGAGCCATGTCCACAAAAAGATAGGCACCCACTTCCCTGGCAATCTTGCCCATGCGCTCGAAGTCAATTGTCCGCGAGTAGGCGCTCGCACCACAAGTGATGAGCTTGGGCTGCACCTCCTTGGCCTGAGCCTCCAGCGCATCGTAGTCGATCTGCTCATCCTCTGCCGTCACCCCATAATGCGTGACATCATAAAGCCGACCCGAGAAGTTCGCCGGATGCCCGTGGGTCAAGTGACCGCCGTGAGCCAAATCCATCGTGAGGATCTTGTCGCCCGGTTGCAGCACTGCGAAATAAACCGCCGTATTGGCCTGACTGCCGGAGTGCGGCTGAACATTGGCGTGGTCCGCTCCGAAAATTTCCTTCAGCCGGGCAATCGCCAATTCCTCGACGACATCGACATTTTCACACCCACCATACCAACGACGCCCGGGATACCCCTCGGCATACTTGTTGGTTAGGAGAGATCCTTGCGCCTCCATCACGGCAGGGCTCGCGAAGTTCTCCGAGGCAATCAGCTCAATATGGCTGCGCTGGCGTTTTTCCTCACCCACGATCGCCTCAAAAACCTCCGAATCGGTCATCGCAAGACGCGAACCGGAGGCCTTGCAAAGCCGCCGCTCGTGGCGACCGCCTTCAAATTCCTCCGTCAGAAAAACTTCCACCATTTCCAGGGCCACCTCGGTCTCAACCGACTTCTGCCCAAGGCAAAGGATATTGGCATCATTGTGAGAACGCGTGAGTTTCGCCTCCTCCACCGTGCGCACATTGGCCGCCCGCACATCACGGAAGCGATTCGCGGTCAGACAAACTCCCACACCTGTCGTGCAAACAAGAATCCCTCGATCCGCCCGTTCCTCGTTCACGGCCCGGGCAACCTCATTGGCATAGTCGGAATAGTCAACCGAGCCCGTCCCGTGCGTGCCATAGTCGACCACCTCGCGACCCGCCCCTTTCAAGGCCTCCACGATGGCATTTTTCAACTCTACTCCGCCGTGATCGGCCCCAACAACAATACGGTAAGAATCAGCATTCATCGGACGCCCCATCCCTGACCCCTCCCCGCCTCATTGGCAACCGCTAACTTCCAAAAAGCGCTCTCATTCCGGGTCCTTGCGGCTCTCAAGGAAGCCCATGATGCCTCCAACCGCTTCATTGAGCACCTTGGAAGTCGCCTCATAGGCCGGACGCCCCATCCCGATTGGGTCCGGGACATCCACGCCAACTTTACCGTTAATCTCGGAAAAATCACACGCCAGATGATATTTCTCCTCCTGCCCGGGGTGCATCATCTCAAGCATCTCCAAATGCCCTTCCGTCATACAAAAAACTGCCTCGGCTTCCGCCAGCATCGCTTCATCCACCATCCGGCTCCGAAAATCCCCCAGCTCAATTCCCTGCTCACGTAAAACCGCAACCGTCTCGCGGCTTGCCGAGCTTCCCGGCTGGGCCGCCACTCCAGCGGAAGAGACCTCAAAATCAGTCCCCGCCGCAGCCTTGCGAAAAATCCCTTCCGCCATCGGGCTCCGACAGGTATTTCCAGTGCAGACAAACAAGATCTTACGTGCCATGGAAAGGACGCTAGCTCGCTTACGGTATCTCTCAATACTCAATTGCCCATCTCAGAAAAAATGAAGATTCTCAACTACGCCCTCGCCATCCTCTTCGTCATCTTTGCCTCCTTCCAATACAACGACGTCGACCCCGGAGTTTACCACAATCCCTCTTCGCTCGATGCCGCCCTCTGGCTCGCCTTCTACCTCATCATCGGAGTCGCCTTCGTTGTGCTCAACTTCCGTCGCCTCCCCCGCTGGTTCTTCCCGCTCGCCATCATCGCCTGCTTCATCGAGATGGGCATGTCCGGCCCCGGCCTCTGGCAAAACCTCTTCGGAGAAGACGAATTCAACATGACCCAGGTCTCCATGTCCGCCGAAGATCCCCGCGTCGAACTCACCCGCGAATTCTTCGGCGCCCTCATCGCCCTCGCTGCCGTCCTCTTCCAGCTCTGGCAGAACAGGTCGAAGAAAATCACTTCGCCAAGTTAAAGCGCTTCTCATGAACAATCTCGGATACCTCACGGATGCCATTTTCCACAAACTGGATGCCGAAATCGTGGACCGGGGAAGCTACTACCTGATTCGCACTCCCTCCAATCCGACCTATTTCTGGGGGAATTTTTTGCTCTTCAAATCAAAACCCGAAAGCGGATGCTCCGACCACTGGCTCGCACTTCATCAAACTGAATTTGGAAGTTCCCCCTCACACATTGCCATCGGCTGGGATTCCGATGATCAGGGTGACCCTTCCGAATTCGAAGCGAAGGGCTTTCGTCTCGAAGAAGACATCGTTCTTTCTCTCTCGGACGCTCCCCTCCCGGTCACCACCAACCCCACTCTTAAAATCCGGAAATTCAACTGCGCCCGGGATTGGCAGGAATCCATTGATCTCCAGGTCATCGAGGGGTGTGAAGGAGTCGGCGAAGGCGACTACCGCACCTTCAAAACCGACCAGATGGCCAACTACCGCCTCAATCAGGAACGCGGGCGCGGCCATTGGTGGGGCGCTTTCCTCAATGGCGAACTCGTAGGCGACATGGGGCTCTTCTTCGACGAAACCGGAAAGATCGCCCGCTTTCAAAATGTCACCACCGCAAAACCCCATCGCCGCAAAGGCGTCTGCACCACTTTGCTTGACCGGGTCGTTCGAGCATCTCTGGCTGCCCCTCGCTGTGAAAAACTCGTGATCGTAACAGAACACGGAAGCATTGCTGAAAACATCTACCGGTCACTCGGCTTTCAAAAATCGGGCCTGCAATTTGGCCTCTGCTGGCAAAAAAAATCCTAGTCCGGCCCAAGCTCCATCAATCGAGTTTCAACCGATAGGCCTCGGAGGCGTTCTTCCAAAAGTAGCGCTCACAAGCCTCCTGCCCTTTCGCCGAAAAGTATTCATTCACCAGCTTCAAATAGCCGGGGTAGTCACCACTGTTTCGAGTGCATGGCCAATTGCTGCCAAAGATGAGTCTCTCTGAACCAAGATTTTTCCATAGCACATCCAGAACGCTCCGATAGTGGTCGATCACAAGCGGCGCGGGCTGGGCAATGCTGCGCTGATACAATCCCGAGATCTTGCACCAGACATTCTTGTTCTTCGCGAGTTTCTCAACTGCCGCAACCCACTCGGGATTGGCTTCCTTGCCATCAAAATCATACCCGAGAACGTGGTCCACCACGATGTGTAGATTGGGAATCGTCCGCGCCAGTTGATCGACTTGCTTCACCGCCTCGACCCCTCCTCCATTCACAAGAATATCAACGGTCAAGTCACTCTTCGCGAGCTCACGGAGACTCGCAATGAACTTCGGGTCGGTATAATTGATCTTCTTCTTTTCGTTTCCATTACGCGCCCGAATCCCAACAAGGCGGGGATCCTTCTGCAACTCCTTCAACTGCTTCGCGAAGTCCTTGGCATACGGATCAACATTTCCCACCAGTCCAATGAAATAGTCGTCGCCCTTGACCAAATCGAGAACCCATCGGTTATCCACCGCGCGATCGCTGGCCTCCACCACGATCACCCCCGTGAGGCCCGTGGGCTTGGAAACCTTTTTGAATTCCGCCGGCAAATGCGGTCGATAGAGCACGCTGTCATCTTTCGGAGGCCAGGGTATGCCATCTTCGCGGGTTGGATCGTAAAGGTGAATGTGGGTATCAATCCTGTGCTTCACCTTGGGAAGGGAACGCTCATCTGCGGACGCGGACATGACAAAAAACAAAAAGGAGAGAACGATTTTCATGGGAATGCCAAGGATCCTAAGAGGCCGATGTCATCTCACCAGCAAATTACAAAACCATGTGCAAAGCAGACTCCTAGACCTGTCTCTTATACACATCTCCGAGCCCACGAGACCGAGGCTGATCT
>CAJXVQ010000455.1 GCA_913060685.1 uncultured Verrucomicrobiales bacterium | reverse complement strand
CGAGATCAGCCTCGGTCTCGTGGGCTCGGAGATGTGTATAAGAGACAGCATCTACGGTCAACATCCACCCCAAGCCAATGCCTGCCGGAAACCCGGTGAATGGCAGTCCTACGACATCCTCTACAAGGCCCCCGAGTTTCACCCAGATGGCTCCCTCAAAGAACCCCTGCGCGTGACAATGTATCACAATGGCATCCTCATTCACAATGATGCCTGGACTTATGGTGAAGTCGGGAAGCCTTATAAAAAACACGGCAAGCGACCCCTCGTCATCCAAGACCATAAGGGCACGGGTGTTTCCTTCCGCAACCTTTGGATCGTTCCAGACATCGATTACGATCAGTCACTCGATTCCTTCCTCAGCAACTTCGAAAACACGCCGCAACATTTCGTGAAAACCAAACCCGAACCACCAAGGATCACCATTCTCCCTGCGGGAATGGTTCGGGACATGGATGTCAATGGAGACCAAATCATTACCCCTAAGGAGTTCGTCGGCTACCGCGCAAAGCAGTTCGACCCAAAGGATCAAAACGGCGATGGCTTCCTCGATGAGAGGGAATTTTCTCATCCCGTCGCTTTCCGCGGAGGAGATAAAAATAAGGACGAAAAACTTTCCCCCGAAGAACACCTCGATATTTTCCGAGGACAGTTCCCCAACGTCGACACCAACAAAGACGGAAAAATCACCGCCGCCGACAAGCGATAGTCCCTAAGAAGGCATAAAATCAACTCTCCATGAAAAACATCTCAAAACACCTGCTCTTTTTCGCGCTTGCGATGACTCTTGGTGCCGCCGAGCGCCCCGCGAAACCCAACGTTATTCTCATCCTCGCCGACGACCTCGGATGGCAGGATGTCAAATGCTACGACATCGACGACCCCTCGCCGATGGAAACCCCCAATCTCGATGCTTTGGCAAAGAAGGGAGTCAAGTTTTGGCAGGCCTACTCACCCGCGCCCACCTGCGCGCCCTCGCGCTGCGCTATCATGAGCGGAAACCATCCCGCCCGCGCTCAGAAGACCCACGTGGTCGGCGGTAATCCTCCAGCCCCCCATCACCTCACCGCTCACCCCATGATTCCACCGTGGTATAGCGGGCGCATGCCAGCTGGCGAAATGACCCTCGCCAAAACTCTTCGCCAAGGCGGCTACACCACCGGACACGTTGGGAAATGGCACATGGCCATCAATCATAATGCCTTTCCCCAGCCCGAAGATCAGGGCTTTGATTGGACCCGCTCAGACCGAGGCGTCACCAAACCAGCCAAGCCCAATCGCCTGACGGGGTTCGCCACCGCAAAAGAAGACGATCCCTACCACCTCGATCAGAACGGTTTTCCCTTTGATCAAAATAATGAGGACGCCCTCACCTTTCTCAGCGAGAAAAAAGATAACCCCTTCTTCCTCTACTACGCCACCTGGCTCGTCCACACCCCCATCCACACGCGAAGCGAATCTCTCTACCAAAAATACTGCACCAAACTCGGTATCACCCCGGATGAATCGAACGCGAATAGCTGGACAAAAGAAGGCCAATCGAATCCTTGGTATTGCGCCATGGTCGAGCAACTCGACTACTACTTGGGCCGTATTTTTCACTACCTCGAAACCACCGACGACCCCCGCTGGCCAGGTCACAAACTCGTCGAAAACACCTACCTCATCTTCACTTCTGATAATGGAGGCATGGAGGGCCACCCCGGAGAGATGATCACCGATAACTATCCCCTCGATCGCGGAAAAATCTCAATCATGGAAGGTGGCACCCGTGTTCCCCTCATCATCACCGGCCCGGGTATCAAAGCCGGAGCCGAGTCCGATGTCATGATCAATGGCCTCGACTTCTATCCCACCATTCTCTCCCTCACCGGAACAGAAAATCCCGCCGGCAAGCCGCTCGACGGTCTCGACATTGCCCCGCTTCTCAAAGAAAATCCAAACGATCCCTCTCTCGTCAAAACCGCCACCGGAGAACCACGCGACACCATGGTCTGGCACTTCCCAAACAGCGTCGCCCTCGAAAGTTCCATCCGGAGCGGCGACTACAAGCTCGTCCGCAACTACACCCCAAAAGGTGATAAACTCGAACTCTTCCAGCTCTACGAAACGAACGACGAGGAGTCGAAGCGGGTCGATATTGAGGAAAAGAAAAACCTCGCCGCCGTTCATCCCGATAGAGCCGAGGCGCTCAACAATCAGCTCACCGACGTCCTCACCGAGATGAAGGCCAGCTATCCCTACCTCAACCCGAACTACAAACGGCCCCTCGCTCACAAAGAAAAAGTCCCTAAGGTCACCGACCACCAACTCAGCGGAAGCGCCGCCACCTTTACCTACCAAAACAACGGAGCCAAAGTCGTCCGCGCCAACCTCCTCTACACCGACAATGGCGGACATCGATATGAAGAATGGTATCGTATCCCGGTCAGTCTCACTGCCGAAGGAAAAGTCACCGCCACCCTCCCAAAAGGCACCACCCACTACCTCATCAACCTCATCGATGAAAACAACTTCCTCGTTAGCTATCCCGACGGCTTTAAGAAAGACCAACGCGACAAAAAATACTCCGAGTATGCCCTAAAAGCACAGGCTCAAGAGACAGGAAAGACCGGGACAAAAAGCAAAGCCAAAACTCAGGCACCCATCCATCACAAGGAGACTCTTCAGAAAGACGAACGCATCGTCTTCCTCGGTGACTCCATCACAGCGGCCGGTGCCCGCCAAGGCGGCTACATCACCTTGGCTTCCCAAGCCATTGCCAAAGCTCACCCCCACCTCAATATCGAACTCATCGGAGCAGGCATCGGCGGTCATAAAGTGCCGGACTGTCAGCGACGCCTCGACAAAGACGTCCTCCAGAAAAATCCCACCATCGTCTTCATCTACCTCGGCATCAACGACGTCTGGCATTGGACTCACCCCAAGGTCATCGCCCGAGGAAAAAAAGGAACCACTCCGGAAGATTTTGAAAACGGTCTCAAGGACATGATCGCCAAAATCAACAAGGCCGGCGCTCGCGTCATTCTCTGCACCCCCACCGTCATCGGCGAAAAATCCGATGGCTCAAACCCCGAGGACAAGAGGCTCGATCAATACTCCGACATCAGCCGGAAAGTCGCCCGCGAAACCACGTCCCAGCTTCTCGACCTGCGGAAATCGTTCCTCAACCAACTCAAAAATCACAATCCTCAAAATGCCACTAAAGGCATCTTCACCTCAGACGGCGTCCACATGAACGAGAAAGGTAATCGCCTGCTCTCCCAGCTCGTTCTCAGAGCGCTCAAGGTCACCGCCCCACCCAAGAAAAACTAGACCTCCATCGGGTTTAACTCTTCCGGCGTGGGAGCAGCCCCTTTCGATAGGCCTGCGCCACCGCAGAGGGAGCATTGGTGGTCTCTAGTTTTTCGTAGATATTCTTAACGTGGGAAACCACAGTGGTTTCGCCGATGCTCAGCCGCTCAGCAATTTCTTTTTTCACCAAGCCCTCTGCGACAAGATCAAGCACCTCTAACTCCCGCTTGGTGAGTGCGCCTTTTTCCTCATCGGATGAGAGCACCGAGTTCATATTCTTTAATAGGTAGCCTGCAACCTTCGCATCGAGCGGGTTCCCCCCTTCGTTGACTTCGTGGATCGCTCGGATGATCTGAGCGACTGTCGCTGACTTCAAGAGATAGCCCGAGGCACCCAGAGTGATGGCTTGAATCACCGACCGCTCCTGATTCACTTGGCTGATCACAATGATCTTCGCCTCTGGGACCAAGGCTAACAACTCCGGAATCGCTTCATGACCGCTCATTCCGGGAAGCCCGAGATCGAGCAGGATAACATCGGGTCGGCACTTTTTTTGATCTGACTGGATGCGCCTCAGCGCCCACTCCGCAGACCCAAATTTCCAGTTCAGGAAGACATGCTTCTCATCTTCGAGAAGCATCTCGATCATCTCGCGATACTCCGGGTGATCTTCGATAATGGCGACTTCGATACGACTTTTCATGATCTTGATTTGGGGAGTTTCAGGCAGAGTTCAATCTTGGTTCCGCTCCCGCTCCCAGCTCCGGCGGTGATTTTTCCACCCAGTAATTTTCCCCGCCTTTTTAGCGAGGACGGAACGAGTGTCTCTTCCTCACCGGCAAGTCCTCGGCCGTTGTCCTCGACCCGTAGTCTCAATTCACAGTCCTTGATCTGAAGATGGGTTTTGAAGGCCGTGGCCTCGGAGTGACGACCAATATTCACGAGGCATTCTTTATGAAAAAGATAAAGATCGTGTAAAAGGGGCCCTGGTAATTTTTCGATCTCTTCATGCCCCTCGACGAGCAAATCATGCTCCGCTTCCCCCGCGATCCTCCGTGCAGATCGTTCCATATCCTCAATCAAGCCACTGTATTCTTTGTCTGCGAGCAAGAGCCTGGAGCATCTCCTCACGGCCTCCCCGGAGCGCTCGGTCTCGGACCGAATCCGCCTCAGTAAGGTCGTGAGTTTCTCTGGTTTCTCCTTCGCAGAATCCTCAGCCATATCACTGAGAAGCCCGATCGTATGTAAGTTTGCTCCCAGTTCATCATGGAGATCAGCCGCAAGCCGCTCCCGCAGTTCTGCGAGCTCACGAAGTCTCCGAAGCCGCCCCCATAAATAGACCAGCACCGACACGCCCAGCAAGAGAGCCACCGACCATGCCAAGATTCGCATGTTCCGAATTTGCGAAGAATACCGGAGGTCCATTTCTTCTCTCACTGCTGGTAACATCACCTCTAAATCATGACGCCTGGCCAACTGGTTCATCCATTCCCGCTGGCTCAGAATATCTCCATACAAATTACGCCCATCACTCAGAGCGGAGAGCATCCGGGTTTTCCCCCGGCCCGTGAATTCAGCTTCGAATAGTTTCCCCAAAGCGACATTTCTTCCATTCGAGAGCACCTCGATCTCAGCGGCCCCAAACTGGGTTTTACCGGCTAGAATTTCTCCGGATTTCCGGAGATACGGCTCCATGATTTTCAGCCTTACATAACGAATCTCGGTCACAGGAAACCCTAACGTAAGAATCGGCCCAGCTTCATAGACACTCTTGATCCCGAGTTCGCCCAATGAGATCGCTTTTTGAAAACCGCGATCTGCTGCCCCTTCAACCACCATCGTTCCGGGTAGTCCAAAATCAGAGACTGTCGACTGCGGAACAGTATCACCCAAATCAACGCGGTGAAGCGCAACGCCATCGACCTCCATTGGCCCTCCCAAATCGATCAAGATACCGGCTCCATTTTTAATTCCAACCTCACTCACAAAAGCGACGCTTGGGGAACCAGATCGCGCATCCATGAGATAGGGAACCTGACCGTCCACGAGTAAAGAGGCCGAAGTACGCTGGGATTTAGTCGCCGACAGCGAGGTCGTCACCCGCTGTCCCAAGGCGACATTTTCACCTCCATCGAAGACCATGACTTCGGAAAGTTGCAGCACTTTCAGCCCACTCCAAAACGATGGCGTCAGGACTCTGGCTTCCAGTCGAATCCAATTCCCCTCACTTCCTGGACAATCGACCACCACCGGAGCAGTCCTTGGTAAAAGCCCTGTCTCTTATACACATCTCCGAGCCCACGAGACCGAGGCTGATCTCG
>CAJXVQ010000454.1 GCA_913060685.1 uncultured Verrucomicrobiales bacterium | reverse complement strand
GGTCTCGTGGGCTCGGAGATGTGTATAAGAGACAGGTGCGATAAGGGTGAGATTCCGCCACGGAATCTTCACAGGAGTTGGAGCACGGTCGGATTCGAATCGGGCGAGGCGTCGGGCGACACTGTCGGCAATGGCCCAAGAAGTATGAGTGGCTCCGCTCACGCCTTCAATGTTTGATTGCTCGATGGCGAGAATTTCATCGATTGAGATGCCGTCATAGAGTTCGAGCCAGGCAGGATCATCAAGAATTCGTTCGTAATATTCCTCGTTGTCATAGCTCTTGCGGAAGCGAAGTCGCGTGACGGTGGTGGCGCTTTGGTCGAGGACGATGAGGACGTCAGTGGGGCCTTGGTAACCATAGAGGTATTCCTGGGAGGGTGCCGTTCTCAGGGCATAGCCAATAATCGTACGGTTTTCTCCGTACATTGTCTTAACGCCAGGCCAGTCGGGGTGTTCTTCGATGGAGGAGGCTTCGGGGAGTTCCGCGGGAAGAATGTCGGTGGGGAAAAGGCGGGAGGTCGTGAGTCCGCCAAGTCGTTCGATGATGCTGCGACTGATGGCGGAGCTGGTGAGGGTGGATCCGGAGACAGCGTCGATGTCCGGGTTGCCGGGTGACCCCAAGCTGAGGCCGAGGTGAGCCTGCCAGAAGGTTTTTTTATGGGTCACCGATTGGACGTGATCCGGCGTGTCGGCAGAATCAATGATGCGGGCCTCGATGAGTTTGCCGGTGCGATCCAGGGCGAGGGCGATGTTCGTGGGACCGGAGTATCCGGTGAGATGGTCGCAGGAAGGGGAGGTGGTGAGAAAGTAGCCCAACGGTTTGTCGCCGGCATCAAAGACTTGGTCTCCTTCGATCCGGTCACCCTCGGGAAAGAGGAATCGAAAGTCACCCTGGACCGGGGTGACTTGTGATCTCTCGAAAATGAGCCAGGCGATCGTGACGATGATTGCCAGGCGATAGAGCCGAACCCAAAGCGTTCCTGGTTTCGGCATCAGTTGGCTCTACTTGATCTTGAGAAGCTGAATGGCGTCAATGTGGAGATTGCCGGGGGCCTTGGAAGTGATTGTCAGGGTCGCAGGGAGGACATCGACGAATTCAAAAGAGCCCAATGAGGTGTATGTTTTTTGAGCCGGAGTCTGGGTTTGATCGAGGGTGATTGTTTCCTTTCCTTGGGCGTGAGTGAGGGCGAGTTCAGCCGCCGTGGTCCGATTTTCGTGGTTAAGCCAGTGAACGCGGACTTCGTATTTCCCGGAATCCTTAATTCGAATCTTGTAGGAGGCGGAGGCGGGGTGCGCGGCATACTGGTAGCCGAGACCGTGGTGGGGTTTGAGGCCATCGCCTTTATGCCACGGGCCGGTGAGCTTGGCTTTGGTGTCATCGACAACGAGGCCTTTTAGCGTAATGATGTTTGGCTTGGCTGGTTTGACACGAAGACCGCCTTTTGGAATAGGGGGAATGGTGAGTGGGGCCTCGAGCGATGCGCGCCGGGCGCGACCGGGTTTCTCGATGAGGTCGATCAGGATGGGAAGATAGTTTTGGTAGACTCCCCGCGGGTTCGTGTTTTGAGTGGTTGCGATCCAGGCTGCTTTGCCAACGACTTCTCCCATCATGCCGCAGGTCCGCATCACCCGGGTTGTGCCCAAGGCGCGGCGGTCAACGGAGACACAGCGGCCGGCCATGAAGAGGTTCTCGATATTTTTGGAGTAGAAGCAGCGGTAGGGAATGTTGTATCCTGTCTTGCGATCCACCTTACGATCGTGCACTGCGATAGAGATGAAAGGGTTCTCCTTGGCGACGCCTTTCATGAACTCTTTCTTGGGATAGTGAAGGTCGATGGACCAAGTGGTCGGGACACTGGCATCGGGGAATTCCTTGCGTGCGGCGATGTCATCTCCGGTGAGGATGACGTCTCCCTCAAGCCGGCGTGACTCGCGGTTTCCTCCGATAAAGGCCATCCACTTGAGCTGGGTGTTCGGCTCGGATTTTTTGATGTGGGTGAAAGCTCCAAAGTTGGCGCGAAGGTTCCAGTCGCGAATTTCTTCGAGGTCGTTGATAGGGTGCTTGTCGTAACCACCTTCCCAGAACCATTCGGCTTTTTTGAATTTTTCGTAAGGACCACGAGAGGTGTGAAGGGTGGGGTAATCACCTTTGCCAAGAGGCAGGGCCCACGGGGTTTCGGGCCAAGAGGTTTTTTTACCGGTGTCTTGGGCTGACCACATGTTGGACATGCCCATGTGGCCTTTTTCAGCCATCATGAAAGCCGCTCCGGCTTGGGCTCCGATGGTGCCGTGACCGGTGGCGTCGCAGAAGAGTCGCCCGGCGATCCGGGTGAACGAGCCGGTGGTGGTGTCCACGGCATCGACGGATTCGACACGGTTGTTACCGGCGTTGGTGCGGAAGGCGAAGTGATTGAGATAGAGGTCGATGTTGTCTTCGGCACGGACAACTTTCTCCTTCAGGTCATCGACAAACTCTTGAACGAGGCCTGGAGAGTCACGGGAGAAGTCGGAGAACTCGTTCACGATTTCACCGAGGTGGGGGAATTTACCGAGTTGGGTTCCGCCCATGGCCCAGACCTGGACTTCGGATGAACCGTTGCCTCCCAAGACAGATCGATCGTGGATCAGGGCAACCTTGAGTCCATGGCGGGCTGCGGAAATAGCGGCGCCGAGACCGGAGTAGCCGCCTCCGACTACGACGAGGTCGTAGTCACCTTTGGTGGGTGGGGTCGCGGGGAGATTGAGTTTTTGACGGCGGAAGTCGAAGAGTGCCTGGCTGTCATTGGGGGGCACTTCTTTGGCGTCTTTGGTGAAATAGAGAGCATCGCATCGGCCGTTGAATCCAGTGAGGTCATGGAGTTTGACTGTCGATTTGAGCGAAGTGACTTCAATGGTGCCGCCATTGTGCCAATGCCATTCCGCTCCCTGGGTTCCGAAAGTGGTAGTGGCGGGTTGGTCGTTGATGCTGATCTTGAATTTTCCGGGAGTTCCAGGGGCTTCCCATTTAGCGACCCAGTCCTTGGTGCGAACGTGGAGATGGTAGGTGCCGGTGGAGGGGAAGGTGACTATGGTGGTGGCATCGGCGACAGGTGTGCCGAGTCCGTGGGCCATCAGGTAGGCCGAGCCCATGGTGAGAATGAATTGAGAGTCGACCGACCAACCACCACGGTCTTCGAAAGCCTCGGCTTCGATGAA
The DNA here is from genome assembly GCA_913060685.1 of uncultured Verrucomicrobiales bacterium. Taxonomy (GTDB): domain Bacteria; phylum Verrucomicrobiota; class Verrucomicrobiia; order Verrucomicrobiales; family Akkermansiaceae; genus SW10. The sequence goes on along the minus strand of CAJXVQ010000454.1, from coordinate 2,424 downwards.
GAGGGTGTCGGAGGCTTGTAGGGAGGAGGTAAGGAGGGCGGCGAGGAAAATTCTCTTCATGAGGTTTTTGGCTACGCAAGAAGTGTGACAAGTTTTGCGGCAAAGTGGAGAGATTTTAGTGACACGTGGTTCGACCACGTGCCCCTCCATACCAAGTTCTATTATACTGCCGCTTATTTCAGCTTCCAGTTCTCATCAAAAAATCCGGCGTCGACGATTTTTCCAGGGCGGTTTGGGCCGGGCTTCTCGGAGAGATCGATGATGGCCCAGTCGGGGAGCTTGGGGACCTGACGTGCGTTGTTGAGATAGTCGAATTCGCGGTAAGTGAAGCTGCTGTTGAGAACGATGTAGCGATCCTGATTGAGAGGGTTGGGGTAAATCATGATGAGTGCATGCTTGCGGGCATCGTAGGTTTTGGTGCCAACGGTGATCGTTTTGGAATTCCATTGAATGGGGAGCTTGGGCGCGATCCTGGCGAGGATGGCATTGGTGGAAGGATTCCCCCAGAGAATGAGATTATGATTTGCGATGTCGTCTTTGGTGATCGTGGAGTCGGATTTCACACGGGCATCGCCGCGGAACTGCTGTCGCCATTGGGTGATGGCGCGGAGGCGTTCGGATTTCTCCCAAGATCCAAATTGATTGTTCGAAGGTTTGCCGGGAGCAACGAAGAGAAATGAGCTCATGAAGGCATCGTCGATGGGGCCTTGAAGGAGAGGGTGCTTGGCGAGTCCCTTGGTCGGAGTGCCGAGTTTCCACTGGCCGTTCTCTTTGACGAGTTGGGCGCGCCATGAGCGGTCGTCGTTTGTTTTGGGGCCAATGATTGTTTGTCCGGCGATTTTGATGAAGGGGGCTGAACTGGTGAAGGGAGCGTGCTTGGCGGGGAAGGAGAGAGTGAGAGCTGAGATGTTTTTGAGATCTGCGAACGTGATGCCTTGATCGGAGTAGCTCGCTTTTAGGTAGGCGCGTTTCCAGTGCTCTTCCATGCGGTCGATCCGGGTCCAGTAGAGTTTGTGATAGCGGAGGGTGTAGGTTTCGAAGCGAACGGTTTTTGGAAAGCGTTGGCGGCCGGAATAGGCGGCGGCATCGACGAGTCTGGAAATTTCTTTTTTGGATCCTTCTTCGATTTTGTGCTCGGTCTTTGGTCCGATGATATGAGTGAGAGGAAGGCTTCGTTTTTTGAGTGCGGTCTCCATCATGTCGGCGGCCTGCTTTTGCTTATCGATTTCACCGGAGTAAGCTACGATTGGGAGATTGGTGAGATTGGCGGCGTAGTCTGTGCAGTCGTAGAGATGCCAAAGGGTTCTTTGAAAAGGAAGGGCTTCGGGTTCTTGTCCGCCGCACATTTTGAGGAATTCCTCGGTTTCAGAAAACCCTGCGCCCGGATTGGCGACACACCATTGATCGGCGTAATGAACCGCGAATTGCCAGCAAGCGGCTCCGCCCATCGAGAAGCCACGCACTGAGATACGATCGTCATCGATACGGTAGTTCTTCTTGGCATGGGCGAGGGCTTCGAGGCAATCGATCTCGCCCGCGAATTTATTGGCATTGGAGAAGCGGGCGTAGGGATGGAGGACGATGGTGTCGGCGGGTTTGTATTGTCCGGCTTGGGTGCGGCGGCGTTCCATGAAGAGGACTTCGTTGACCTTGTCGTCACGGCCGTGGAACCAGAAGTCGAGGCGATGAGATCTATCGCCTGCGAAATCGTAGCTCTTGGGGATGACGAGTCCGTAGGGCTGGGCCGAGCCATCGATATCGGAGCGGAAGCCCCGGACGACGAGACCTGTTTGCTTGGTCCAGGGTGCTTCGCCCTTCTGCAATGATTTCGCGCGGGCGAGTCCTTCCTTAAGTTGTGCTTTTGCGAAGTTGAGCTCATTGGGCTTTTGAAATTCCTGATGCTTGAGAGCATCGTGCGCGCCCTTATAGAAAATCTCCACGTCCGGGAGGAGAGGATGCTCGCTGATCGCTTCCATTGCCTCTTTGAGATTGGCGAGTCCTTTTTTCAGCAGGGCCTGATCCTCCGGGGAGACCTTAATGCCAATGGGTGGGATTCGCCGGATTTCCTGAGCGCTTGCGAAGGAGAGGCAGAAGAAAATAGGAATGAGCCAGCGCATGATGACTCCAGATACCTGTTTGGAGGGATGGAAATTACATTTCTGGCAGGCATTGAAAACGCGGGGGAGAGCAGGGTCGGATTTGACAGATGCAGGCTTGATCCAAAATATGAACTCAATTTGATGCCGCGGCATCAACCGATCGTCTGGGAAAATCACGGAGGACGCCGACACAATTTGCGCGAAAGTGGAGGGATTTCAGTGACAAGTGGGCAGGAGGTGAGAATGATCCGCCCCATGAGCTGGGAGCTGTCTAAGTTCTGTCTCTTATACACATCTGACGCTGCCGACGATCTACTCTGTGTAG
>CAJXVQ010000453.1 GCA_913060685.1 uncultured Verrucomicrobiales bacterium | reverse complement strand
CTACACAGAGTAGATCGTCGGCAGCGTCAGATGTGTATAAGAGACAGGCTCTCCATCAGTCGCTCCATTCCGTGATACAGCGGTAGATCCCCGGTCTGTGCCTCTGGCAATTAGGCCTCAGCGGATTCACGCTGAGGATGGCTTCCCGGGAAGGAAGGAATCGATCCTGAATGACTATCATCCAAACAATGAAGTATCCGGATTAGGACAGGGTGTAGTGAAAATCCGCAGGCTTGATTGTGAGTGCCGAGCATGGCGAATGGTTCACGAGACCTTCCGCCGTGGTGCCCAGAAACAGAGACTTAAAGCCAGTGCGGCCGCGTGTCCCCAGGACGACGAGGTCAGCCTCCATGCCTTTGAGCGCCTGCCAGATTCCACGGTGGATACTGTGTGAAGAGATCACCTCCGAGGAGACTTCGGGAAGGTCGTATTGTTCGGCAATTTTGGCAGCGAATCCGGCGACTTGTACCTTGAGATTTTCCTGTATGTTTTCATCAGGAATGATGGGCAAGGCGGGGCCCAGCCAACCCATTTCAGTCTCGGAGAAGACCGATGGACGGTAGACGTGAATGAGTTTGAGTCTCGCCTTGTCCTGAGTGGCGAGAGCGGCGGCACGATGGACGGCCCGGTTTGAATTTTCGGAATAATCGACGCAGGCAACGATGTCCTCAAAGGGGTGATCTTGATAGTTCCGGACGAGGAGAACTTCGACCGGGGCTTTACGGATACAGCGGGAGGCAAGAGCGCCGATGTGGTGGCCTTCATCACTTGAGTAGCCTCCCGAGCCGAGAACAAGGGTTTCAACCTGGTGTTTTTCGATCTGTTCGAGGGTCACCTTGAAAGGATTTCCGACGAGAATTTCAGTCGTAATATTGTGGGCGGTGCCAATGGTATCACGAATAAAGGATGCAACTTTTTCATGGGCGAAATCGAGGACCCCTTTTTCAGTTTCGGCATCCATTTTTTTGATTTGATTCAGGATCTCCTTATCCAGGACATGGAAGCAAACCAGCGGAAGGCTGCGTGCGTTGGCCATGCGCGATGCGGCACGGAGAGCGTTTTTGCTTTGATCAGAATAATCAACGCCGACAAGGATGGATTGTGTAGAGTTCATTTTTTTTGTGGGAGATATTGAGTGACTGGAACGATCAGGACATTGGCATTGGCATGCCATATCCTTGGCCCCATTGCTCGGAAGCAATTCGGACGACTGGCGTAATCGCGTGTCGAGATAACCCGGTATTGTTGACTCCGACAAGTATATTGAGAGGCAGCCTCATGGGTTTAGGAAGAAATTATCGATCAACTTCTTCACACGCACTATGTCCGTGACTCCAAATGATTGCACCGCGTGAATGACGACATTTTGTGCCTACATTGCGTGGATCAAAAACGAAATTCAGATCCCACTTTCCCCCGATCTTAAATCGAAGAATCGTACGGACCAAAGGCCGGCGCCACCAACGGACACGTTGATAACAGACCAGGGCGAGATCCCTGTGTTGGCACAAGACAAGTACCTGGAACAGAATCGCGCATCAAGCCCAGGACCATCGAGCCTAATCCAGGGACGCACACGCAGCGGGTTTTCATATTTCCAAATGACACCGAAGTCCATAGTCTCCGACCATGCCCTATCCCTCCCGCCGCCACTTCATGCACACATCCGCCGCCGCGTTGCTCGCCACCCGGGCGCAGGGGCAGGAGCAGACCTCCACCCGTATCAAGGTCGCACAGATCGGCACGAAGCATGCGCATGCCGAAGGCAAATTTTCCACCTTGTTAGCCCTCCCCGATCTCTACGACGTGGTGGGTCTCTGTGAAGAAGACCCGACTCAACGGGAGCGCGTGGCTCGGCGAAAATCCTATCAATCCTCCAAGTGGCTCAGCGCGGAGCAAATCCTGAACGATCCTGATATTCAACTCGTCGCGGTCGAAACGGAGGTGGATCAACTCGTTCCCACCGCCATGCGTTGCCTCGAGGCTGGAAAACACATTCACCTCGACAAGCCCGCAGGGCAGAAGCTGGGCCCGTGTCGTGCCATGCATCGTGAAGCCACGAAACGCGGCCTTACCATTCAGATGGGCTACATGTTGCGTTACAACCCCGCCTTCACCTTCCTTTTCCGTGCGGTGAAGGAAGGTTGGCTGGGAGAGATCACCGAAGTTCACGGCCACATGGGCAAGCAGGCCTCGCCTGCTTTGAGAAAAGACCTCTCGCAGTATCCCGGCGGAGGACTCTTTGAACTGGCCTGCCACTTGATCGACGCTCTCATCACGGTGTTGGGAAAACCAGAGGAAGTGCACGGTCTCCATCTGAAGACGAAGGAGGACGCCTTCAAAGACAACCAACTGGCGACCTTCCGCTATGCGCGCGCTTTAGCCACCATCGGCAGCAATCACAACGATCCCTTCGGCGGTCCGCGCCGACAGTTCACCGTCATTGGCACGGAAGGACGCATCGCGATCCAGCCTCTGGAGCCGCCCAAACTCTCGCTCTCGTTGACGAAAGCCCGGGGAGAGTTCAAACGCGGCACGCAAAACGTGCCTATGCCAAAAACGGATGGGCGCTATCACGACGAGTTTCGTGACATGGCCAAAATCGTACGCGGCGAAAAGAAGCTCGCCTGGGATTCCGCACATGACCTCGCGGTGCAAGAGACCCTCATGCGGGCAGCCGGGATGCCGCTCGATGTCTAGCAGACAGCCTCCTCGGTCTATGCTTCTGTATTCGAATCCCCGCTGAGAGTGGTTCTCAAGGACGAAAGGAATCGGTGCGAAAAGGCTGGGCGGGAAGGCCGGCGGCATTGACGAGATTCACCTTTGGATATCCCGCAAAGGCATAGCGAATGAATTTCGGAGCGGGCACTTTGTTGGAAGAAAGCACGACCGTTCCGGCGACGATTTTGGCCTCGGCTTGCACCCAGTTTCTCGAATCATCGGCGATCCAAAAGGCGCTTGGAGATTTCTTGTCTTGAGTGATGAGGCCCCCGGCATGATCGAATTGGACGACAAGTTCATGACCCCGGACCGTCACCATTTTGACCGTCGGACCTTCGGCAATCACCTCTTGCCCGAGCGTGTTCTTGGCAGCCGCGAGCGCGAGACGTTTCCCGATGGGGAGCTTATCCTTGGGGTGGACGTTTTTGAGATCTCCGAGATCGATGGTATTGATCACGGAAGTATGCGGCAGGTCGAGAGCCTGCATTTGGGACTCCCTCATCCAGGCCCAGGAATGCGCGACGGGGCTTTCCGGACCGGTTTGAGGGCCCGATTTGAGCACGCTTCCAAAGCCCGGCAACATCACGATCATAAACTCCAGCTCCTCCCTGTCCCACTCCGTCCGGTAACGCTTGATCCACTTCTGCAAGGTCTCGCCATAACGTAACATTCCAGAGTTTCGCGAGTATGAAGGCGTCGGGACCATTCCCTCCATCGACTGGGTATTGCGCTCCCCTTGATACCAGACAAGACCACGACAGGCGAAGGGCGCCAGCGGCTTCATCATGGCATTGTAGAGAATATTCGGCTGACGGCGGATAAAGACATCCTCATTCCTTGACCATGGCTTTGGCCCATCGAAGGAAGCTTGCAAGGCTGCGCGGGTGGTCTTGTCTTGATCGAACTCCGCCATCATGGTGGCAAAATGAGGAACCGTTTTTGTCATATCGCGCGGCATCCAGGCCTCCAACGAGGAACTTCCCCAGCAGGTCAGAATGATCCCGACCGGAAGGTCAGCCGCTTCCTGTAAAAAGTGGGCAAAGGAAAAAGCGACCGCACTGTTGGGATGTCCGTTTTTCCATTGCCCTTCGCAGTGCTCTTGCTCCGTGAAGGCGCCCATGCGCTTCACTTCGAAGGTGCGGAGCTGCTTCGCCTGCGGAATGAGCGCTTTAATTTCAGGAACTCCCCCAACTCCCATCTGCATATTCGACTGCCCCGAGCAGATCCAAACTTCTCCGACCACGACATCCTTTAGGACGAGTTCGTTCTCGCCCGTAACCGTCATCGCCCGCCCTTCAGCAGAACCAGCCAGACTCTCAAGCTCAATGCGCCAATGCCCGCTTTGGTCCGCCTTCGTGTTCTTCTTTTGACCGGCGAAACTAACGGCGACCTCTTCCCCTGCCGTCGCGACTCCCCAAACCGGAACCGCCATCTCCCGCTGCAACACCATGCCTTCCTGGAAAAGAGGGGCCAGGCGAACCTCGGCCAAGGTCACTGATTGGCTGAGGAGAAGGACAGAGAGTGCTCGGAATGTGATGGGCTTCATGGCTTGGGCAAAATTGTTCGAACAAAAATTCAGATCACGCTGTGATTACCACTTGGCAGCCTTCGGTTTAGCGCCGGGGATCTTAACAGAAATCTGGTAGAGGGAAGTCCGGGCGGTGATGTAGAGATAGTTGTAGTCAACGCCGCCGAAGCAGACGTTGGCGGGGTGTTCGGGAGTCTTGATCACCCCGAGTTTTTTACCGGATTTATCGAAGACGTGAAGGCCCCCGGTGGAGGTGGTGTAAATGTTTCCTTTGACGTCAATGCACATCCCGTCGCAGCGGACATCGAGTTCGAAGACCACCTCTGAGAGGGTATTGTCGTCCTTGATATCGAAGGCGCGGATCTTGCCCACTTTACCGGTATCGGAGATGTAGACGCGTTTTTCATCAGGGGAGAAGGCGATGCCATTTGGCATATCGAAGCCCGCATAGACCAAGGTCACCGCGCCCGACTTCGGATCAAGACGGTAAACATTTTGGCCATCAATTTCCTGCTTTTCCTTGGATCTCCCGAGGCCATAGGTGGGATCGGTGAACCAGATCGATCCATCCGAGCGGATGGCGAGGTCGTTCGGCGAATTGAGTTTCTTGCCTTTGTATTCGGAGGCGAGAACCTCGTGGGACCCATCGGCTTTCCAGCGAATGACGTTCCGGCCGGCGTGTTGGCAGGAGAGGAGATTTCCTTCGAGATCGAGGAGGTTTCCGTTGGTGGCCTCCACCTCCCGGAGTTTGCTGTCCCCCTCGTCGGGATCCCACTGCATGTGGACGCTGTTGGGGATATCGGAGAAGACGAGAATCTTTTTGGTAGGAAGCCAGACCGGGCCTTCGGTGAATTTGTAACCGGTGCCGATCTGGGCGACTTTGGATTCTTCGCCGAGGATGGAGGCGAGGCCTTCGTCGGCGGAAGTCGGAAGGGCGATGGCGAAAAGGGACAACAAGGAGGCCGGGAGCATTTTCATGATGGCCAGTCTAAGGGGAAAACCTTCCCGGGAAAAATCAATTAACAGCCACTTTCACTGCATGCCCGCCGAAGATCTCGCTCCCGCCATCGAACTCTTTCGCCACCGCTTCCTCCAAGCCCTCCGCGACGCCAAACCCATCAGCCCCTCCAAACTCGCCAACCTCCTCGCCTGGAAACACCCCGGCTTCAATGTCCACCACAGCGGCGAAGAACCCATCCCCCCCACGAAATAAAATCGCGTGAGGCGCAGCCTTTATACGCGACCAAAAAAGATCTTGGCAATGCGAGGTGGGAAACTACGGTTTTTGGTCATGAAAATTGCGTTGCGGTCTTCCAGTTCCGGTAGAATGGGGTGCCGATCAGGGATTATATCCTGTCTCTTATACACATCTGACGCTGCCGACGATCTACTCTGTGTAGA
>CAJXVQ010000452.1 GCA_913060685.1 uncultured Verrucomicrobiales bacterium | reverse complement strand
ATCTACACAGAGTAGATCGTCGGCAGCGTCAGATGTGTATAAGAGACAGACACCCGACTGGTCTTTTTGAAAACAGTTTGCTGTTCTGTCGTTCTCGGGAGGAGTGGTTTGCCATGCAGAAGAAATTTCATGGCGGTCATTGCCCCCGTTCTTGAAGTTGGCGTTGATTCAATTCGCTGGCCTCGACCAATGTCGCTTTAGCCGTAACCAGAATATTAACGCCAAGGCACCCAGACCTGCGCCCAGCGAGTTGAGCATCAAATCACGCGAACTCGAACTCCGTGAGGGCATCCATGCCTGTATAAGCTCTAAAAACAGACTCAGCATGAAACCGGAGAAAAGAACCATCGCGCATGTCCCCGGCCACCGGTATCCGCGACTCTTGCGAATTACCCACGCCAGGCAGAATCCGAGCGGCACGAATCCCAGGAGATTCAGGCTCACGTCTTTCAATGTCCCGTCATCACTATTCCAATGTAGAATCGGTTCATCGAGAAACCCACTGCGGATGAACAACGTGTTCGAGGAAACACTCAAGTGACGCTCGTTTCCGGAGGCATCGTTCTCAAGGTCTTTTGCACCGTCCGGGCGATCGAACGTGTAGAGAACTTCAAGGCGCGAGCGATCACGATTGGAATTAATCCGTCCGACCTCACTCTCCGGCAGCGCCCGCGAGCAAAGAGCGAAGCCGCGTAGCTTTCCCGGCCAGGAATTCTTGCAATGCACTGAGTTGCCAAGTGCCAGCGTAAAGCCATTCGGATCTCCCGATTCTGGCATCGTAAAGTGAGTCCCTTTCTGTGAAGCGGCCAGAACGCCGTTCAGATAGACTTTAGCACCCCAAGTGTCCGAAACGACCGCAATGTCGGTAACACCATTGAGGACATTGGAAAGATCAACCGAGAGGCGCGGGGAACCACGCTCGTGACGATAGTCGTCGCCATTCATGACAATGAGATACGAGCGCCACTGCCCAATTACGAATTGCGAGGAGGCATCGCCGCCATAAACATGCATCAGAAACATGAACCCTCCCGCTTCAGGATGAGGATCGGCCAATTCGACGGAAAGTTCAACGGTCAGCCCATCACTGACCGGGATAGCTGGAGGCCCACCTCTATGGCCCATCGCCGCCGTTGCGACACCGTATTTCCCAAATTCCAATCCCGGTCCGTCAGCTGTGCGGGAAACGGCATTATCAAATGCAAAATCCTTTGGACTCAAACCCGCAAGCAAAGTGATTCCGAGGATGGCCGTCGCTACTGCGGCAAAGACCCGCCCGGAGCCTCCTGCTGCTAGATGACGAAATACTTTCATGGACCAGATCGACCGGTAACGTATTCGAACTACCGTCTCAAGCGCCGTGCAATTTTTTTCCCATAAAAGGTTCAATTCTCAAGAGGTTGATCGTTCGATTTAAGATTAGGTTTTTTGTTAGGAGATGTGCTCCGGTTTGAGGTCACTGAGACCGCCTTGCCACTTGTCGAAGGTTCTCCACAAGTATGGGGCTCACCTCCATGAGTGATAACCATGGCCACTATTTGGCCACTAAAAACCACCGAATCCATTCGCAGGCAAAAGGAAACCCGCTTATCCGTGGGGATAGAGCGGGTTATAAAAGTACGCAGACTGGGACTCGAACCCAGGATTCAATTCCCGGCATTCCTCAAAGTCCCACAAAGACCTACGACCTATAAACACCAATGGAAAAGTATTCTTGGGACTTTATGGAACTCCATTGACTGCTAGCACAGAGCTAGCATATCGTCAGGCATGGCCACGCTTTACCGCAAAACATCACCGACGACAGGAAAGGGTCTACCGAACTGGTATTGCTTCTTTCGTGTTCCCTCATCCGACGGCACTACGAAGCAGATTCACCGATCCACTGGTAGAAAGACCAAGAAGGAGGCTTTGGAAGTAGCAAATGCTTTCGAGCGTGAGACTCAGAAGGAGGCGGGGGCTGATGATTCCACAGCACAAGCCATTCTGGCCAAAATCAGTGAAGCTGGAGAGCTTGCATTGAAAGGCAGACTCAACCCAGCTCATGCTCGCCGAATTATAGGTGAGATCATGGAAGTGAGCGGAGAACTGAATCTCGTGAATCGAACATGCCGGGGATGGTTCACAGAATGGCTCGCAGAAAAGAAAGTCTCCACTAAACCTGCCACCGTAGCTTTCTACAAATCCACCACGAAGGACTTCCTCGCCTTTATCGGCGAGAGAGCAGATAAACATATCGAAGCGATCACCTCTCAAGATATTCGCACTTTCCGTGATTCCATCGTGAAAAGAGGACGCACCGGAAAGACGGCAAACCATAAACTGAAGTGCCTTCGGTCTGCCTTTGGTGACGCAGTTAAAGTTTCGGCATTACTGCACAATCCAGCCGCCCCCGTGAAGCAGTTGGATGAGAAAGATTCTACCGCTCGCCTACCCTTCACGGCAAGGGAAGTGGCTTGTCTTGTGAAAGCAGCTCCTTCCGCTGATTGGAAAGGTGTGATCCTTCTCGGTGCTTTCGCCGGAATGCGCCTCGGTGATGCCTCCACCCTCAAGGCAGGGAACATCGACCTAGCTCGCTCGGTCCTGAAATTCACCCCACAGAAAACGGACAGAAAAGGAACCGTCGTGGAAATGCCCCTTCATCCGGAGCTACAAGCATACTTCAAAGAACACCAACCGTCCCCCTTCCCCGGCACTCCGGTCTTCTCCACCTTGGAGAAAGTCACTCCCGCAGGCAGAAACGGACTCTCAGCCAAGTTCCGAGCAATCATGGAGGACGCTGAGATAGACCGCCATCTAACCCGCAGAACGGCAGATGGAGCCGCTAGGGATACAGCCTCCCGCTCCTTCCACTCACTTCGTCATACATTCACCTCCATGCTCGCAAATGCGGACGTGCCGGAAGAAGTCCGAATGAGAATGACAGGGCACACCGAGACCACGACCCACCAACTCTACACCTCGCTGGAGATTGAGACCCTGCGGGCTGGACTAGAGAAAATCCCTAACCTTGCCAAGTGATGAAGCAGCAACCTGAGAACAAAACAAAAAATGGCGACGCGCCAGAGATTGATTTCAATACTTTGGGTCAACTTCCAAGTGAGGCACGTTTACAAACTCTCGCCACCGAGGACGTTGGGGCTAAAATAGAAGAAATCTACAAACATGTCTGGAAGCATGAACTTCCGGCCTGCCTCAATGCCGATAAACACCCTTTGTTTTTTCAAATCCTGGACACTCTTGTGCAAGACGGGAACTTCTCTAATGGACAGAAGGCAAAGACCGACTTGCTGCAAAAAACTTTCGATATCGGTAAAGACGATGTCGTCACAACAATGAGTAAGGTGCTGGCGGAAAAACAGATTTGGCACCGCCAAGTAACAGCATCTCTTGCAAAGGCTCTCAATAATCACCTCACAGGGAAAGAAGGTACAACCAGTATTTCAGCAGGGTTGTTTAACAGAGAAGTGAAACTGGGAACACCAAAGGAGCTATTGGTTAAACTATGCTGGATCAGCTATGCAATTGGGTCTCGTTCACGGAGTCAAAGCTATCATGGCTCAACTCTCGCTTCGCTGGAAGACCTCTGGAGAGGAATTGCAATGAACCCATCTGGACGGGACCTATCAAAGCGAAAAGGCGCGAATAAAAACGCCCACCTCAAAGATTGGTTTCATCAAATCTGTCGAAATCTAAAAAACGAATTGGGACAGCTACCTGGCAAAAAGAGCCTTCAAACTTTCATCAATCGAAGAGTCGATGAATTTGAAAAAAAGCAGCCTCAAAAAGTCGCAAGAGAAGGCAAAAAACTGCGCCATAGACAAGACCCCCTAAATGCTGGGGCCACCATGAACACCATCACCGACAATTGGCGAAAGGAATTCAACAGACTCGAAAAATAGGCACAGCAAACCCACACCTGAAGCGGGGTGTTTACAGCAATCACACCCCAGATTTTCAATCCCCGCCCCCTCGCATACCCTCTATTGCGGAAGCAGGGTTTGGGTATGGAAGTTCCATACAATACCCCAACAGACAGCACGCAGCTTTGGCTTCGTGACAAGCGAGCGGTTCAGCGGTTTTCAATTTCGCGGACAAAATTATTCAAGCTCGCCAAGGAAGGGAGAATTCGCAGCGTCTCTCTCCGTGAGCCCGGAACCTCCCGAGGAACCCGACTGTTTTGCGTGAAGTCTATCGAAGCCTACATCGAGAGCTTCCTTCCCGAGAATCAGAAAACCCAACAAGAGAGAGCGTAATGAGAAAGCCACCCCGAATTAGGATGGCCTTCTCTCAAAGTTGTCTTGCCGGACGCCCAGAGAGTATCGCGCACCCCGAATCATTCAAGTCCGCTTTCGACGCGGACGACCGACCCGAACGAGCGCTTGGATGGATTTACAACCCCTCCGCCCCTGCGACCGAGAAAGACCTTAATAAGTTCTCCCGAAGTATGTCAGCCTTCCTCGACGAAGTGGAAAAGGAGGAACCGCGATGAGCCGAATCGACTACCAGGAGCACCGCGAGCGATTAAGGGAAAGCTACCTCATCACCGATGCTTGGAGAGATCTCGGATTTGAAGGGACGCCGGCGAAGTCATGCCGATGCCCTTGGCGGGAAGATCGAAAGCCAAGCTTCTCTGTTTTCAACGATGGCCGGAGCTTCAAGGATTTCTCCACCGACGAAAAAGGAGATGTCTTTTCATTCGTCATGCTGGCCCTTGCCTTCTCTTTCAAGGACGCCGCAAAATGGATTGAAGAGAGAGCCGGAGCAACACCGCAAAGCCCTGTCACCCCCTCTCAGCTTCACCACCGACCTTCACCAGCAAAAGCCAAGCGAGAGTTAAAGCTCCCCGCCCTCGATCACGGGAGCTATCAAGAGATTGAGACCCTCGCCGGGAGCCGTGGCTTTCAGCCCTACGCCATCAAGATGGCCATCAAGATCGGCACCCTGCGCTTTGGGCAGGTTTGCGACCATCGTTGCTGGGTTCTTCTCGACGACAGCGGAAAGCTTGCCGAGGCCCGACGTTTGGACGGGAAACCCTTCGACGCCGTGGGAGCACTCTCCGCCCGAAAGGCTCACACATTGGCGGGCTCTTCGAAATCGTGGCCCTTTGGCCTGACACTCACTCAGGGCAAAGCCGATCCGATGGCGACCATCATTCTTGTGGAAGGTGGCCCGGATTATCTCGCCGCCTTTGACTTCCTTGTGCGCTTCCAGTGCTTCGGCTGTCAACCCGTGGCGATGCTTGGAAAGTCCAACAGCATCCCCGCCGATGCCCTAGAAGCAATGGCAGGCCGGAGAGTCCGGATCTATCCCCATCACGACCCAGGTGGAGGTGGCATGGAAGCCGCCAAGGGCTGGTTTGAACAACTAACCCGAGTCGGTTGCACAGTGGATGGATTCAGTTTTGAAGGACTCACCCGACTCGATGGCAAACCCGTGACAGATTTGAACGACCTCCTTCTTGCCGATGAGGCGAGCGGGAAAGCGTGGAAAGGGGTCACACCATGAGTGGAGCCTTTCAATTTGAGGGAACACCCCAAGGCGAAACCCGCAAAACCTGCAAAACCTCCCCAAAGGATGACTCATCGGGCAGTTTCGCGGGTAACGCAGGTTTTGCGGGCGGGGGTCTGTTTGAAAACGAAAATGACGAACCCCTCCCCAGACTCCC
>CAJXVQ010000451.1 GCA_913060685.1 uncultured Verrucomicrobiales bacterium | reverse complement strand
CGGCAGCGTCAGATGTGTATAAGAGACAGGTCCCAAAGAAACAAGTGGCTATAAAATTCGTCCCGGTGATCAAGGTCACGAGACTTGCCCGTCCCCTCTCCCACCGATCGAAAAGTCACCTCACGCAGTCGCCCGATCTCCAAAAGCACATTGGGAATCGCTCCGGCCGGAGCAAGATAGACATCGAAAGGTCCCTGCGTGACCAGCGGGCCGGACCCGCCCATTTTGGAAATGTCTTCCGCTAACGCTTTCGCCGGAATTGGCTCTGCGATCTCTTGCAGGGAACTTTTCATCTTAGTGACCTTGTCCATGGGAATAACAATTATTTAACAATAAACCATTCATCATATCGAAAGAACGTGACCTAAGATTGACTCAGCCAATGTTTACCAACTCGCGATGGCGAATGGTCGAAGGGGCGAGTCCAAAACCATCTTCCATTTTCATCCCCCGCTGGGAGCACATTCCGTTGATCATTGCAAAATGGTGAACCGTATGACTCACCAAAAATTGCAACTCACGCCCCAAGGTGGAAACATGCCACTGTCCGCCCCCTCCACCGCAATCCATCTTAACCTGAACCGTGGTCGTCACATCAAGCATCGCCGTTTCCTCAAGCTCATCCTGAAGCCGGTTGATCTTCTCAACCGCACATTCAGTAGAGTATTCCAACGCCTCGACGCGGGCCCGATAGTCATAGTCAATTGCCGATTCGGGAAGCCCTCGCAGAAAAGAGGAATAGTGATCCAGGCAATGCCTGAGATGCTGGCCCAAACTCGAACCATAGAGAGTTCCATCAGGAGCGGCATAGTCGGCATCAGCGATCACCTTGATCAGGCGCTCAGCTTGTTTAAGAAGATAAATATTCGCGTGAATTAAATTCTTCATGTTGTGTCATTTTGTCGTGAGAGGACCATGCCGTCGAACTAATTCCCCAAATCTGCCAGAGATTCCAATCTTTTACGCAACCATGGTCCCCCCCCGCTCCCAAGCTCACGGAAGAGATCACTTTCAATGGGCTCTCCCGCTCGAGCCACAATCTCCCGTCCCCGCATTTTAGCGAGACCGGTCGGGATTAGAGCGGTCCTCGCAAATCCCGAAAGCCGCGATAAAAAGTTAATGGCGGCCGGAGGTTTCCCGTAAAACCAAAGAGGTACGATAGTCGCGTCCATTCTCTGAAGTAACTTCACCACGTGTTCGTTCCACGCCGGGTCCACCATACGATCTTTTTTCCAAAAAGCCACCCGGCCCGCCGGGAAGACCCCAAGCGCTCCGCCCTTTCGTATATGCTTTAACGTTGCCCTAAGGCTCGAGACATTTTCACTCGCGCTCGTCGAATTGAGTAAAGTCACCGGGAAAACGTGAGCGGAAACTGCGTCCAGCAAGGTCACCTCCCGGTTGGCGAGAACCCGAAAATCAGGACGCAGCTCACACATCACCGCCATCAATGCCAGGGCATCGGCACCCCCGAAACCGTGGTTTGCAACAATGACCACTGGTCCGGTCCGGGGAACACATTCAGCCAAACCCTTCATGCGGATTTCCAACCCAAGCCGCCGGGCCACGCCCAGGAATGGATTCTCTTCGTGCGCAGAATCTTCGAAGGCCTTTCGGATTTGCGGATAGCACAACAGATCTTCCAGCAAACGGGCCAGTCCTTCGTGACTTGCAAAGAACGGCAAGTGCTTGCGCACATCCGCGAACTGCCCGGGTTTATCAATCGAACTCATCAATTTCCAGGTAGTCTTTCTCGCAGTGTCGTCTGATGAGATCAAGCAAGTCTCCAGGTTCCGGCGGATTCACGCCCTTCTCCCTCCACGCCGAACCAATCTCGGCCGCTTGTTTAAAATGCTCGCACAGATCGGCAATTCCTTTTCTCCATGGATAGCCCGGCTGATACATGTGCGCAGGCTCGCCCATCACGCCATTGAGTTCCAACACCACAATATTCCGCCCGGCTTGCAAATCTTCGACCGTTGGAACCTTGACGTCATATCGTCCGAAATTGAAACCGGGAAACCGGGCGCCCAGTTCATCAAAGGCATCGCGTAACTCTTCGGTCACAAAATGCCGTTCATCAGTAAAAACAGCGCCTCTGGAATGAGTTCCGATTGGCGCCAAAGTAAACACCTCTCCCTCATTCAGCACCTGACTCAGAGAGTCTTCGTACTTTGAAAAATAATATCGAGCCATCAACACCGCACGATCATCAGACACGATCAGCTCCTCCAAAGTCTGTTTCCCGTCACCGGTCACCTTCTGCGTGTGCTTCCCGCACAGCGACCGGATCATCCCCTTCCCATCATCAGGAAACTTCGCCCAGTGCACCCCGAACTCCAACCCCTCGATCAATTCCTGCACCAAAAAACCTTCTTCACAATGGGCGACCCACCGCCTTGCCGAGATCTCATCTTTGACAATCCCAACCCCCTGCCCCCGCTGACCAAGATCAGGTTTTAAAACAACAGGATAATCCAAACCCCGGGTCTCCAAGAAATTCACAACCTGATCAAAGGCATCATCAACCTGCGCCGGAATACGATGGTAGCGCGCAACCCTCACCCGGCTCTCCGACCCCCGGAACGAATCCAGGATGCCCCCTTTTTCCTCCAGCGCCAGACCGCTGGCTTCCATCGCGGGATTGCAATTCGTCCACAAGGTCAGCCCCCGAAGTCGCAAGCCATGCCATAACCAGGAAACCAAAACCGGAGGATAAACCGCCCACACCGGCCAAAACTCCCAACGCCGCAACCGTTGCCAACGGGCCCAAAGAAGACGCTTGCTACGGAAGGTCATCGGAGCGGCAATTCGATCACAGTCTCATCCGGGAGGCCTTCGAGATCAGGTTGCTCGGCGAGATACCGCCATGAAACCCGGTCAGTCACTCTCACGCAGGAACGGCTCCAAGTCTGGGCATCCGGTCGATTCATTCTCACCGAGTATGCCGACGACACTTCATATCGTGAAGCATGAAATCGCTCCCCCCTTAGACCCGCTGAAAAACAGGTCTCACGCGAGCGCCGGACCTCCTCGAACCGGTAGGAAGATGAAGTCAAAATCGGCGGCACCGGCATCGCCAACAGCGTCACTCCATCCCACTCCCAGCATCGATCGCCCACCGGAGAAAATACCACCAGCGTGAAGGCCTGATAGTCCTGCAAATCGATAAGACACTCCCCGGCTTCGTCAGGAGAACCTACCTTCGCCATCTCCCAAACCAAACGTCCACGACTTCTTGGTGACTCAATGGACCGCCCTTCAAGCTCCCACTTATTCAGCAGACAGATCACGGTCCCACGATCATTCGCCAACATCCAGGTCCCCCCGCCTTTGGGATCCCGGGGGCTTAAAAACGAGAATCCCCTCGACTCATATTGAGCAGGAGGATCCGCAAGCGGGCGGTTTTTCAGCTCGTCCCGATTGAAAAAAACTTCCAGATCGATCGATGAATTGCGCTTCCACGTTAATGTGCACATTTGCTGACCAATTGATCCAAGCTTTCCTAATCCTTGTTCTTCTCCTTGTCCTTGTCAGCTTTATCGGTCTTGTCATCGCTTCCGACCGGAAGCGTTGGAATGGCTTTACCTCATCCTCCACCGGAGGACATTCCTTTGCTTGCTCATGTCTGGACGCCCATCCCGGGCAAAATCCACATTTGGAGAGCGACATACGCCCCCACAACTCCAGCTCCGATCAGTATTCCTTTCATAACAGTATCTGGAAGGTTTGAGTCTTCCTTGTGGCAATTATTCCCGAGGAACCCCAAAAACGCAACCGGACAGCGATAAAAGCATCATGACTCGAACAATTGAAGGGTCTCTTTTCGCACCTCGCCCTCTTCTCAGCCCAACGAAATGGTCAATGCCAACTCTGCGTCATGATGTCATCACAACCTTAGGTGATCATTCCTTTCCTCAAGATCGAGACGCGACTCCGTCATCCTTGTCGTCGATCCCAAGAGCCTTCATGACATCCTCATCACGACCATAGACCATCAAGACATCCCCTTTCTCAACCATGATGCCTTTCTTCGGAGCCCCGATAAAATCGCCGTTGTCACGGTAAATTCCCAGCACAATCACTCCAATGTCGGCCGGTCGGACCTCCCAGAGAGCTTTCCCAACCCAAGGGTGATCTTCGTGAATTTCCCCGTCATAGACACAGAATCCATCCTGGAGATTAAGGAGATAGTCGTAATCAATGATCTTATTCATCCCCGCTTTCTCGAGAGTCATTCTCATCAAGCGATCCAGCGGCTCGCTCACAAATCTCAAATTGCAGAACGACCCTACCGCCAGCACCCCCACTACAATCATGCCCAACCACGCAAAAGTCAGGCCGAGACCGCGTTCATTGCTCCCCATAAAAGTCACCAATAAGGTGGCCAGAGCCGAGGTCAGGCCGATATTCCCCGCCACAATCAAGTGCAGAATGATCTTCCTCCTTACCGGATGACTCACCGCTTGCTCGGATTCACTGGTGGTGAATCCCACCCCGAAAAAAGCCGAAGCGGCCTGAAATCGAGCCACCGGCTTCGACATCCCGGTCAACTGAAGGGCACTGGAGCCAATCTTCACCACCAACAACGCGACTAACACGATGATGACCAAAGCCAAAAACGACCCCATACCAAACGATCCCATACCGAAGATTGGAGCGAAATTGTCCTGACTGCGATATATTTGTCCATAACTGAACTTGATTCCATGCCCTCAATGAGGAAACTTCCCAATGTAGTCCATGTCTTTAAACCGCTATGACATCCGTATTAAGATTAACGAGGGAGGAGTCGGTGCTGTTTACCGGGGCTTCCATCGCAGTCTTAATCGTGTGGTCGTGATCCAGCGGGATTTAGCGGATCGTGGGCATGACGACACATCTTCAGCATCAGGTCACTCCGGCTTCCGGGCTTCGTCCCGATCTCCCGGACTGGCTCTGCGATTGGATCGTATATTAAATTTGCCGCTCCATGGACGACCGACCTGCTGATGCCCTAAAATTCCTAAAAAATTCCTTATGAGTGAACATAACCCCGAAGCTGGAACTCCCGAGGTTCCCCAAGCAACTTCGCCCCCTGAAGCGCCCGCTCCTCAAGCCGATAGTAATCCGCCCCCTTTGGAGGATATCACGGGCGCGATCGATCCAGCGACTGCACCTCAATCTATTCAGGCAGCTAGCCCTGCTCCGCAAGCGACTCGACCTAAGTTGGTCATCCCTGGTCAGCAACCAGCGCCTGCTCCGGCGCAACCAGCCCCAATGCCGTTCGCAGCTCCTGTGACCGAGGTCGCTGCTCCAGTCCAACCGGTGGCCGCGGCCCTTCCCCCTCAGCCAGCACCTGCTCCAGTGGCAAACCCCTTGGTGATTCCAGCCGCGCCTGCTCTCGAAGCGGCTCCGGCCCCACAGGCCGTTCCAGCTCAGCCAGTTGCCCCCGCTCCAATCCCGCAGGCTGCTCCAGTCCAACCGGCACCCCCTGCCCCAGTCCAACTGGCTGCTCCCGGCCAACCTGTTGCTCCAGCCCCAGTCCCACAGGCTGCTTCCGTTCAACCTGTTGCTCCGGCCCCAGTCCCGCAGGCTGCTCCGGTCCAACAAGCCATACCGACGCCTGCTCCGCAAATCACCGTGCCTCTGAGTGGCTGTCTCTTATACACATCTGACGCTGCCGACGATCTACTCTGTGTAGAT
>CAJXVQ010000450.1 GCA_913060685.1 uncultured Verrucomicrobiales bacterium | reverse complement strand
AGATCGTCGGCAGCGTCAGATGTGTATAAGAGACAGGTACACGACCGAGTCCCTCTACACCGGCTGGAATACTCTGGTCAGCCAAGGTGAAGGTAATAACTGGCGCATTGCCCGGCATGGGAGCTCGGGCACCAACTTCAAGTATAGCGTAGGCGGCCCTGGTAACGTTGCTGCAAACATCGATCTGCAAGACGAGTCATGGCATCATGTGGTGGTAACACACCAGTCCGCTGGAGACATTACGATGTACATTGACGGGGTCGCAGCGGCAAATCAGCCGGAATGGGTGCTGGCAAATGGTGCCGGTTTATCGATGCAGATCGGCGGCAATGCCCAAGCCGCCGGAAGGGGATGGGACGGAAACATTGACGATGTCGCCATCTGGGATCGCGCTCTGACTCCGGAAGAGGTGACCTCAATCTGGAATGACGGCACTGGAGCCAGCATCGCAAGCCTTACCGGAGGCTCTTCCGCTCCTTTGCAGATCGTTGATATCGTGCATACCCGGACTGTGGATAATATCCTTGTCGACCTCACCTTCACTTCGAAAGAAGGGAGCCTTTATTCCATCTTTGCGACCAATGATCTCTCGCTTCCTCTCACAAGCTGGAACGAATTGAATGATGGCTTTCCCGCTGCGGTCGAAGCTGCGACCACCATCTTCCCTGTCAATTTCAATGACTACGGTCTGCCCTTGGACGATTCCCAGTTCTTTGTGGTCGTGAAAAGTCCATAGAGGGCGACACCATCGACCTCGCGTGGCAGAGCCAGCCCGGGATGCTCGCCAACGTGGATCCAGCCGAGGCCAAACGCTTCGATGTCGTTGAAGAGTTCCGGGCCCCATTGGGATCCGGATTCGATCAAGAGATCATTCAATGCTCATGACGGTCTCCCCCGGGAGACCGTCATTTCTTTTCCGCCCCCCGAAGGTTGGACCAGAGGGATGTCTTGATGAAAGCCCCATGTGGTGGCGGCGTTGTCGCGAGTCTCCCCTTTCAAGTCACAGTCGTCCGGCATTCCCGGCCTCCGACACGTCGCGGTGAGTGGCTCGCTCGATCTGGCACGAGCAAATCAGGCCGTTGCCGTAACTGTAGATCAGCAGCGCCAGCATCATATGGGGCGGGAACTGTTTGGCTCCGGCGCCCCTGTGATTGACGCGGAAGCTCTCCAGAGGCGCTATCAAATCCCCGGGTTGGTTCAAAGCTCGATAGGCTCCTGGCAATTAGATTATTCCTTGCAAGAAAGTCTGATTCGGACAGGTTCCGTTTCTCTACAGCCTGGAGTGTTCCAACCTATGAAACCAAAATTCATCCCAAAGATTCTTTTTTCTTCCGCTATTTCGATCCTTAGCGCCACGTTCTCAAATGCCGAACTTGCCGATGGTCTCACCGAATACTGGGCTTTGGACGGCGACTACAGCGCCGCATTGGATCCCACCCACGTTGGCACCCTGGAGACTACGGGAACCGGCAGTGGCGCGTTCGTTGCTGGAAAGTTTGGTGACGCGATCGACCTCGACAACACCGGTGGAGCAGGCAACCAAGCAATTGTCGTAATTGGCGGTGACGAAAACGATATGGATTTCGCTGATGGCAGCATGTCCATTTCCGCCTGGTATACCACGGAGTCCCTTTACACCAACTGGCAAACGCTGGCTGGCAAAGGTGAAGGGGATGGCTGGCGCATTGCCCGGGCGAGTAACTCGGGAACCAGTATGACGTTTTCGAGCAGGAAGCCGCACAATTTTCCAAGTGCGCTCGATGATCAAACTGCCGGATCCGACAAATGGCATCATTTTGTGGCAACGGTTGAGGGTGGCGTCGGAACCAAGATGTATGTTGACGGGGTCGAAGTTGGATCTGACACTTCGGGATACGTTCCACAGAATAGAAATAACCCGATGCAAATCGGCGGCAACCCTGATGCAGCTGAAAGGGGATGGAACGGGAACATCGATGATGTCGCCGTCTGGGATCGGGCTCTGACTCCGGAAGAGGTGTCCTCAATCTGGAATGATGGCAATGGAGCCAGCATCGCAAGCCTTACCGGAGGCACGACCACTCCCTTGCAGATCGTTGATATCGTGCATACCCGCACGGTGGATAATATCCTTGTCGACCTCACCTTCACTTCGAAAGAAGGGAGCCTTTATTCCATCTTTGCGACCAATGATCTCTCGCTTCCTCTCACAAGCTGGAACGAATTGAATGATGGCTTTCCCGCTGCGGTCGAAGCTGCGACCACCATCTTCCCTGTCAATTTCAATGACTACGGTCTGACCTTGGACGATTCCCAGTTCTTTGTGGTCGTGAAAAATCCATAAAGGGCACTTCCGGTAACCTCGCGTGGCAGAGCCAGCCCGGGCGAAGCTCTTTTATGTCGTTGAGGAGTACCGGGCCCCAGAGTCATCCGGACTCGATCAAAAGATCATTCAATGCTCATGGCGGTCTCCCCCGGGAGTCCGTCATTTCTTTTCCGCCTCCGAAGGTTGGCCCAGAGGGATGTCTTGTTAAAAATTCCATGTGGTCGCGCCGTTGCCGCGAGCCTCCCCTTTCAAGTCACAGTCGCCCGGTATTCCCGGCCTCCGGCACCGGGGGCGCCATCGCCAGTGTTCTCCGCTTTTGCGGTGGACTTTCGGGCCGGGGAAGAGTAACCATCACCATGAACGATCTGGGAGTGACCTCTCCAAATTCCACCAGGATTTTCAGACCATGTGGAAACTGAGCCCGTTCGCAGTCAGCATCCTGTTCTTAACCGGCTGCAATGATGGAGAGTCTGGCAACGACGATCCTCCAGGGAAGGACGGCGAACCGAAGATCGAGGGATCATCGCCACCTACCCAGGCGACCAACCTGGCTTCATTGGATCTCGCTGGCGACCGTAAGCTGATCGCCCCACTCTCCGACGCCTATCGCCGAATTGATCCCACCGTAGATGGCTGGCAGACCGAGACTTTTAGCGAGAGCGCGGCAAGACAACTTGATCGTCTTGCCAAATCACTTCAGAAGAGCGATGACCTCGCCTCTGGCACGCTGGCCAACAGTGCTATCAAAACACTGGAAGCGTTGGCGTCGACCGACTATCGCTCCCCTTCGCTCCGTCCGCAGCTTGCCGAGGTGCTCAATAGCGAGGAACTGCTTGTTCATCGATTCGCCCCTTCTCCCCCTCCGGCCAGTGAAGAGCGGGACAAATTCAATCAGGGTAAGGACGGATTTGTAGCTGCGATGAAGCAGTTCCTGACGCAGGGAAACCTCCAATCCGTCACTCACGCCAAGTTCAAGGTGAGTTATGTCGAAGTTACTGACAAGAAGGCTTCGACCCGGGTCTTGGTGCAGCTTGATGGGCCGTCCGCCTCCACTCCCGGGATTACCCAGATCAACGCCACCTGGGATTGTTCGTGGAGCGACAGCGCGACGGAACAACCTCTGTTGGCGAAGATTGAGGTTGTTGAATACGAAGAGGTCATCAAGCAGGGTAAGACCCTGTTTACGGACATGACCGATGCGGTCGTTGGCGACCTCGACTCGTTTCGCAAGCAATACGCCTTCGGGGTGGATCATTGGCGTCTGAGAATCCCTGCGCATCTTGGTATGACCGTAACGGGTCATCACGGCCTTGCGGTGGGGGATGTGAATGGGGATGAGTTGGAGGATGTTTACCTCTGTGCCGATGGGGGATTGCCAAACCGGCTCTTGATTCAGCAGCCGGATGGTCGATTTCGTGATGCCACCCGGGAAAGTGGGGCCGACTGGCTGGATTCGAGCGCAAGCGCCCTCCTCCTGGATCTGGACAACGATGGAGATCAGGACTTGGTGGTGGGCTTGGCCTGGTATGTTGTCTTGATGGAGAACGATGGCAGCGGGCGTTTTACCGAGAAGGCAGTCTATGAATCGAGGGGCCAAATCCTTTCGATGGCAGCAGCTGACTTTGACAAGGATGGGGATCTGGATCTTTTTTTGTGCGGCTATCAGGGCAACGGCCAGGAACTTCGGCAAGGCGCTCTTGCCATGCCCATCCCCTTTCACGATGCCAACAACGGTGGAGCCAACACCCTGTTGAAAAATCAAGGGAGCTGGAAGTTTGAAGACCAGACCGCGAGCAGTGGATTGGATCAAAACAACCAGCGCTTCAGTTTTGCCGCCGTGTGGGAAGACTATGACAACGATGGTGACCTTGATCTTTACGTGGCGAACGACTTTGGCCGCAACAATTTGTATCATAATCAAGAGGGTGTCTTTACCGATGTCGCAGCGGTGGCGGGGGTCGAAGACAAGGCGGCAGGGATGTCCGTGGGGTGGTCGGATGTCGATCACGACGGGCACATGGATTTATACGTCAGCAACATGTTTTCCAACGCAGGCAACCGAATCACCTATCAAAACCAATTCAACGCCAAGGCCGGGGCCGGGGACAAAGCGGCCTTCCAGCGATTCGCACGAGGCAACACGCTGTTTCAGAATCTCGGTAATGGGAGCTTTTCCGATATCAGTGAACCCGCGGGCGTGACCATGGGTCGATGGGCGTGGGGCTCCGTGTTCGCGGACTTCAATAATGACTCACTCGAGGATATCATCGTTGCCAATGGCTTCATCTCCTCGACAGACACCGGGGACTTGTGAAGTGTCTATTGGCGACAGGTCGTGTCGCAATCACCTCTGACCGCGACCAAGGTCGGCATTGAGCAATACATGCAAGGTTGGAAGTCCCTGAACCGCTTCTTGCATGAGGATCGCAGCTTCAGTGGGCACGAACGCAACTCGGCGTTCCTCAACCTCGGCGAAAGGCGCTTTGCCGATCTGTCCGCAGCCAGTGGATTCGGGTTCTTCGATGATGCCCGCGCGGTGGCGACCTTCGACTGGGATTTCGACGGAGACCTCGATTTTTGGATCGCCAACCGGACCGCACCCCGCATTCGTTTCCTGAAAAACAACCATGCCGGGAAGACTCATTATCTGGCCCTCCGTCTGGTCGGAAACGGCAAAACCACCAATATTGATGGCATCGGTGCGCGAGTGGAATTGGTGCTCAAGGCAAGCGCAGAGAGACCATCTCAAACGCTGATCAAAACACTCTATGGGGGCAATGGGTTCTTGTCACAATCCTCCAAGTGGCTCCATTTCGGCCTCGGTGCGGCCGATGAAATCGAGTCACTGGTGATTCAGTGGCCCGGTGGCACCAGGCAGGTCATTCAAGGCGTTGATGTTGATTGCCATTACCTTGCCTCCCAAACCACCGGAAAATTGACGGTGTTCAAGAAGCCTGCCGCCGAGCGTGTTGAGTCGAGTGCTGTCGTTGAACTGCCGCCATCGGGCGACGCCGCTCGTATTGTGCTGCCCTCCCGCCTTCCGCTGCCGGCGCTGAATTACCAGACGTGGGAAGGTGACCCGGTTTCAATTTCAGGAGCCCAATCCTCCCCCTTGCTGATTAACATTTGGGCGAGTTGGTGCCTGCCGTGCTGGCATGAGTTCGCACAGTGGTCTGAAGATGCCGATGCCATCAAGACCTCTGGCCTTCGGATTGTTGGATTGAACGTGGATGAGCTTGGCTCGGATTCAGAAGGCTCGGATCCACGCCCTCGCTTGGCCAAGATGGGGCTTCCATTTGAAACAGGAAAAGGCGATCGCGTGTTGCTGGATACCCTCTGTCTCTTATACACATCTGACGCTGCCGACGATCTACTCTGTGTAGATC
>CAJXVQ010000449.1 GCA_913060685.1 uncultured Verrucomicrobiales bacterium | reverse complement strand
GAGATCAGCCTCGGTCTCGTGGGCTCGGAGATGTGTATAAGAGACAGAAGAACGACTTTCTCTTCCTTCGCGCTTGGGATGAGGGGAGAAAAGATATGGCCGGGTATCTCAAGGGAATCACGAAACAGGAAGCAGCCGGGAATCCGACCCGATGGTTTGGGCTGGAACTGGCGGCATGGGCAAAACATGGCGAGGGCATCGACGGGGTCAGTGAGAGTGGAACCTTTGCTCTATCGCGGGAAGGCAAGTCAGTGCTCACGGGAATCTATCCGGCCGGTCTCTATTCCCACACCACCAGCGACAAGGATCGAGGCGTCGCGATTTCTCCGCGCATCGAACTTAAAGGTGACGAGGAAGTCTGGATGCGGGTTCGCGGAGGCGGCAATGCGGTGGCGCGTTACGCGGTGCAAAACTATCCACGGAACGGCACGGTGTTTCCTTCGAACACTCTCAATTCGAATCGCTGGAAGTGGATTCGTCATGATCTCGACTACTGGGAAGGCGACCGCATTCATCTCGAATTGAGCACGGCCCAAGATCAGCCCATTCTCGCCAGAAACGACGAGCGGTCATGGTTCGGGATCTCTGCTGCTGTCGTCGCGAAGAAAGGGGGCTTGAATCCATCCCAAAGAGAGCTTCAAGAAATGAAGGAGTTCATGGCGGCGAGCTATCGTCCGGATGAAACTTTGCCGCTGTTCTTGAAACGTCTCTTTGGCGAGGCAATTGGAGCGTGGTCCAAGGGTGGGATGTCCGCCTCGCAAGCGATCTTCTTGGATGAACTATTACAGATTGGTGTTTTGCCCAATGACTCTGCCATCGGCGGGGATCTTCTTAAAAAGTATCGTGAATTGGAGAACGCTCTCGCGGTGCCGGTTCGCGCGCCGGGTGTGTGGGAAGCCGATGCTCATGATCAGGAATTCTATGTGCGTGGAAACCACATGAAGCCCTCACATTTGGTGAAACGTCGCTTCCTGGAGGCCATCGACAAGAAGCCCTATCAGACCGATCAAAGTGGACGGCTCGAACTCGCGCAGGATTTCCTGCGAAGTGACAATCCTTTCACCGCGAGGGTTCTGGTGAACCGCGTTTGGCATCATCTTTTTGGGGCGGGCTTGGTGCGCACCGTTGATAACTTTGGGCGACTTGGCGAGAAGCCCAGTCACCCTGCGCTTCTCGATCATCTGGCGGCACGTTTTGTCGAAGAGGGATGGGACATTAAGAAACTCATTCGAGAAATGGTAATGAGTCGGGCGTGGCAGCGTTCGAGCTCGCCGGGTTCGCGGGCCAGGGAAAAAGATCCCGATAACCGCTTGCTCTCACATTTCACCTTGAGCCGGCTTGATGCCGAGGCCATCCGGGATTCCCTGATCTCGGCTTCCGGTTCGCTCGATGAAAAAATGTTTGGCAATACCGTCGATGGCAAAAGTCGCCGCCGCAGTGTCTATGTGCGAACCCAACGAAACCGGCTTGACCCTTTCCTTCAGACCTTCAATGCCCCGGTGCCTCTCGGAGGAAAAGGACGTCGTGATGAGACGAATGTCCCGGCACAATCTCTCACGATGCTCAACTCGGGTTGGGTCATGGACCTCGCGGAGCAGTGGTCGGCCAAGGTCCAGGGTGACACGATGGAGGCAAAGGTGACTCACGCCTACGAAGTTGCTTTTTCACGAAAGCCGGAATCCGGGGAGTTGAAGAAAGTGATGGCATTCATGGAGGTCATGGAAAACGAACGGAGCGGTCAGAGGTCCCGCCGTGAGAAATTAAAACAGGAGATTCAGGAAGTGGAAACTGAGCTTGCCAAGCTCGAGGCTGCGGCCCGTGCCAAGGTGAAACCACCCAAGCCAAATACCAAAAAGATCCCCGGGCCAATGGCACGATGGGATTTTGAAGAGGACGCCCGGGATCAGATTGGGGACTTGCATGGCCAACTCCACGGAGGGGCTGTCATCGAAAACGGCAAGCTCATCGTCGGTCGCAAAAACGGATGCTTCACGAGCTCGCCGCTTCAACGCGATCTCGGTGAGAAGACGCTGCAAGTGCTGGTGCAGCTCGACAACCTGACGCAACAGGGCGGGGGAGCCTTGGGGATTCAAACGCTCGATGGGCATACTTTTGACAGTGTTGTCTTTGCGGAAGGCGTGCCCGGACAGTGGCTGCCGGGAAGTGAGTTTCATAGCAGAACCCAAAGTCCCGGTGGGCCGGGCGAGACCGAGGCGAGCAAGCGTCCGGTTTGGATCACGATGACTTATGCGAAGGACGGAATGATTCAGGTGTATCGAGATGGAGCGCTTTATGGTCGGGCCTATCGGAAAGCCGGGCTGCAGAATTTTCAGAAGGGAAAGGCCCAAGCCATCATTGGATTCCGTCATGGTCAGCCCGGGAGCGAACGTTTGCTCTTCGGAAAGATCGATGAAGCGCGCCTCTTTGATCGTGCTCTCACCGCTGAGGAAGTGGGCTTGTCTCTCGGGATGGAAATGCCCCCTTCCCGGGAGGATTTTCTGAAGCAGCTGACCTCTGTTCAACGAGCATCACTTCAGAAATTGGAGGATCGGCTTGTCGTTCTCCGGGACCTTCAAAGGAACCTGAATCGCGGCTCACGACCATCGACCCCGCTGGCCGACCTTGCCCACGCTCTTTTTAACTCAAAGGAATTTATCTATGTTCGGTAACATGACACGACGCGACATGCTCGCGCAGACCTCGACGGGATTTGGCAGTATCGCGCTCGCCAGCCTGATGGCAGAGCAGGCCGGAGCCAAGGTCATCGGTAACAAGAAGAAGGCCAAGAACGTCATCTTTCTCTACATGTCGGGCGGGGTGTCTCATGTGGACTCGTTTGACCCCAAGCCGAAGCTCCGTGAGATGCATGGCAAGCCGATGCCGGTAAAAGTGGAGCGCACCCAGTTCAATAACAACGGGAAGATTTTTGGAAGCCCGTTTGAGTTTAAGAAGTGCGGTCAAAGCGGCCTCGAAATCAGCTCGATGTTTCCCGAGATTCAGAAGTGGTGTGCTGATGATCTCGCGGTGGTTCGGTCAATGACCTCCAAGGTGAACGAACACGCCCAGGGAAACTATGCCTTCCATACCGGCTTTCCTTTTATGGGGCACCCCGGAGCAGGGGCGTGGGTGAGCTATGGACTCGGCAGTGGAAATCGAAACCTGCCCTCCTTCGTCGTTCTCCAGAGTGGCAATGCGGTGCCCCCTCACGGCGGGGTGGGGATGTATGGCAATGGTTTTTTGCCCGGGCATCACCAGGCCTCCATCATCAAGGCCGATTCGGGAGAGCCAGTGCCTCATGTCATCCCGCAGGAGGATCGCATGGTTCAGCGGAAGCGGCTCGATTTCATTCGATCGCTCGATGAACGATTCTCCGATCTCACGGATCAGGATCGTAAGGTCGAGGCGGCGGTGAGAAATTATGAAACGGCTTCGCTCATGCAGTCCGCTGTTCCTGAGGTCACCGACCTGTCGGATGAGACCGAAGCGACCAAGGAGATGTATGGCCTCAACCATGCCAATCAACAAACCGCGCACTACGCGCGACAGGCTCTCCTCGCTCGTCGATTGGTGGAGAAAGGGGTGCGCTTTGTTGAACTGAGCTGCCTCAATGTTGGAATCGGAGCCGGCGGAGCAGCCAATCCCTGGGATCAACATGGCGCGATTGAAAAAGGTCATGGCGCGATGGCCCGGCAGATTGATCAGCCCATCGCAGCCCTTTTGCGGGACCTGAAACAACGTGGCTTGCTCGATGAGACCATCGTGATTTGGGCCGGAGAATTTGGACGGACTCCCTTCTCCCAGGGAAGCGATGGCCGCGACCACAATCCCTACGGTTACTCCGTCTGGTTGGCGGGCGGGGGATTCAAGGGCGGCTCGGTTTATGGAGCCACCGATGACCTTGGCTATCACGCCATTCAGAACGCCACTTCGGTTTATGATCTTTGGGCGACCGTTCTTCACCAACTTGGTCTCGATCACGAAAAACTCACCTATCTTTATGCCGGGAGAAACGTTCGCCTCACCGATGTGCACGGGAACGTCTGGAAGGACCTCTTGATATAAAAAAGGCCTTGCTCCGCTGCGCGAGATCTCCGCTTTCCACGCATCATCTGGAGCTCACTATTCTCTTCAATACACCGTGATTTTGGCGGAATCTGTCCCTTCAGTGGGTAGCTCAGAGAAGCTCTATCATCGGAACTTACTTGTTTTCTGAGTTTTCAGATTATTTTATGCTCGGCGTGCTTTTGCTGTGACTCATCCATAAACAACAAAACCCTCTATTGTTAACGTCACTTGATTTCGTTAAGCACAAATCGTTTTGTGCATCATCGCTTAACCACTAGCCATCTTGTCGTTCACCAATACGGCACCCCCCATCAACAAGACATCTTTCATTCAAACGACTAACAACAAACCTATTTGTGATTACTTTTCTCGACAATATTGACAACAAGTTTAATTGAGTATAATTTTAGGGATTCCGATGAAGTTCGAAACAAGCCAAGCTGTTCAATATCACACTGGGAAATTTCCTCCTCGTAATCTCGACTATTCAGCCTTTCTTCCTGATTTACTGGAGGCTACCGACGCATTGGCACGCTATGACCAGATGCTTCAAGGGATGCACAACAGTGAAATCCTTCTTGCTCCTCTTCGTGGCCAAGAATCGCTGGCCTCTTCTCGCATGGAAGGAACATTCAGCACCCTGGAAGAAATCCTCCAGCTCCAAGAAGAAAGCGAAGGGGAAGATCCAACGAAGATTGCAAAAGAATACCGCTCGGAAGCCGTTGAAACCTACCTCTATAGCCGCTCTCTCAAAGAGGCCCACCAACAACTTTGCGATGGTTACCCCCTTTCGGAATCTCTCATCAAGCGCATGCACCAGCTTCTTCTATCGTTTGGACGAGGCACCGGAAAATCACCCGGTGAATACAAAACAGAGCAAAACTACATTGGCTCCTCTGGCGGCTCACAAGTCAGCTTCATTCCGATCTCTCCTGAAGGACTGAGCGCAGGAATGGAAAACCTGCTAACTTACGTGACAGATGATTCCACTCCCCCATTGCTGAAAGTTGCATTGTGTCACCTCGAATTCGAAGCCCTACACCCTTTCAAAGATGGAAACGGCCGCGTCGGGCGCATCCTGATCACCCTCCTGCTATGGCGACTCAACGTCATCTCAAAACCCCACTTTTACATTAGTCGCTACTTTGAGGAACATAAGGCAGAATACATCCGCACGATGCGGAATGTCTCCGCCGAGGATGCTTGGGACGATTGGACGAGATTCTTTCTTTCCGCCGTGACTTCCCAAGCAAGGCAAAACCTGCTCATCGCGGAATCTATCCAATCCCTCTATGAGGAAATGAAAATCCGCTTTTCAGAACTCCTCGCCTCCCGCTACTCCACCCAAGCCCTCGACTATATTTTCACGAACCCCGTCTTTCGAAACAGCCGTTTCACCAATAACTCAGGAATTCCGAAGCAAACGGCAGCCCGCTTCTCACGCGTCCTTCTCGAGCATCAACTTCTCGAAACAAAAATTGAACCCTCAGGCCGCCAATCCGCCGTCCACGCCTTCGAGCCCCTGCTCAAACTGGTAAGAATCTAGAGCTTGATCGCTTGGATTGAGTACAGCGAAATGAAAGATTTGTCTGTCAGGCGCAATACGCCTGGGATCAACATCTGTCTCTTATACACATCTCCGAGCCCACGAGACCGAGGCTGATCTC
>CAJXVQ010000448.1 GCA_913060685.1 uncultured Verrucomicrobiales bacterium | reverse complement strand
CTACACAGAGTAGATCGTCGGCAGCGTCAGATGTGTATAAGAGACAGGCTTTTTCGAGGCCGCTTTTTTAGTTGCGACCTTCTTTTTCGCTGAGGTTGCTTTCTTGGTGGCTGCTTTTCCAGCCGTGGCCTTTTTGAAAGCGATTTTCCTCTGAGCGATCTTCGTTCCGGCCACTTTCTTTCCGGTTGATTTTTTAGCAGCCTTCTTTTGAGGCGCTTTTTTCTTCGCTGCCCATTTTTTGGCGGCTGTTTTCTTGGCGGAACGCCTTGGTTTTTTGTCGTTCGTCATAGGGTCGGCAGGGTGAGCAGAGACTGGAAGATTCTTGGTTTGGATGAAACGTAAGCGGGACGAAGATTCCTTCGTAAGGGGGCGGAATTAATCCGCTAATATATCTGAAGGAAGACACTACATTTCTGCTCTCCTTTGGCAAGCGCGTGAACCCCTTCAATTTGTCTGTTTGATTCGGATGAAAAAAGGGGGCGCAGGAAGCTGGAAGTTGTCCCGGATTTTTGACAAAAGACGGCCTGCCGATGAATGCTCCCTACGAGGTCCTCTTATACTACAAATATGCCCGCCTTAATGACCCTCAGGCCTATGCTGCGAGTCACCGGAAACTTTGCGAGGGTTTGGAGCTTCGCGGGAGGATTTTGATCGCGAGTGAGGGGATTAACGGGACGGTTTCAGGGACGAAGGGAAACTGCGCCAAATATCGTGCGGCTCTCGATGAGAATCCGCTAACGATGGGGATTGCCTGGAAAATTGACGAAGAAAACGGTCATGTTTTTCCGAAGATGGCGATCAAGGTGCGCGAAGAGGTGGTGACTTTGGAGCTGGGCGATGAGGATTTTAATCCAGTGGATCTGACCGCGACTCATCTGAAACCAGCCGAATGGCGGGAGGCGATGAAGGAAGATAATGTGGTCCTGCTGGATGCCCGCAATGACTATGAGTGGGAAATTGGCCGCTTTGAGGGCGCGATTCTCCCGGAGGTGCCCAGTTTCCGGGATCTCCCGAAGTGGGTTCGGGACCATCGGGCGGAATTAGAGGGCAAGAAGATCCTGACTTACTGTACCGGTGGAATTCGATGTGAAAAATTTAGCGGCTTTTTGCTCAAGGAAGGTTTTGAGGACGTTTACCAGCTTGAGGGCGGAATTGTCACCTATGGGAAGGATGAGGAGGTCAAGGGCGAGGGTTACGAAGGTGAGTGCTATGTTTTTGACGAGCGGTTGAGTGTGCCGGTGAACCGGACCGACGGGGCGAAGGTGGTGTCCAGGTGTCGTCATTGTCAGGCGCCAAGTATCCGGTATCGGAATTGTGCCTGGATGCCCTGCAATGCCCAGTTCCTGCTTTGCGAGGATTGCGAGAACGCAATGGGCCGCTATTGTGAGAAGCGCTGCAAAGAGATCGATTTAATGAGTCGGGCTGCTGTTGTGGGCTAAACAAAGCGGCGAATGATGAATCGCCAAAGGAGCCACGCGAGGGCGAAGGCCAAAAGCGCGAGAATGGCCCAGCCCCACCAAGGGATGGGAAGTTGCGTGGCGAAGGACATCTCCATCGGGGTCTCGAAGTGCTCGCTGAGGCGAAAGGTCCAGCTCACCGTTTTGCGATCATCGGTGACTTTGTGGGCGTTGGTCTCTATGACCTCTGCTGGCAGGTGGATGATGTATTTGAAGGTTGAAGAACCAAGCATTTTGGGGCGCTTGCTGACGATTGGAGGGAAAATTTCAGAGGGGCTGACGATGCGCTCAAAGGTGGGAGTGAGTCCCTTGAGCTCAAAATTGATGGACCCGGCGATGCCGTCGATTTTCTCAGGATCACAACCTGTCACCTTGATGAAGAGATCCTTATTCCGGTTCGTAATGTTGAGGAGTTCCAGGGCGTTTTTGAAAGTGGCTTCGAGATGGAGGGTGCCCCTGCTTCCTTTTTTGGTGAAAGTCAGATCTGTGATTTGAATTCCGTCCTCTCCTTCGTCGATCAACTTAAGAGCCCTTTCAAAGTCAGCGGGGTCACCAAGCTGGGTCAGGGCAACCGAGGGAATTTCGTAGTGGACCACAAGATTGCCCGAACCATCGAGCTTGATCCAGATTTCCTCTTCGCCTTCGACGCATGAGGTGAAAATCAGGGCTGGCAGGGCCAGAAGAAGAGAGAGGAGAAATCGACGAATCACGTGGCGCGCATTCAAGGTAAGTCGGGGAGATTCGTCAATCATCGCGATCGGGTGCTTTTTTATTTGCATCTCCTTAAGTTTCGGGCGAATTTGCCGTGTCGACTAAACTTGATAAAGATAATCAAGTAAGTCACCTTTAAAAGCGCGAACAGCCTCATCCGAAATGTCAGACGTCAAACTTTCCAAGAACGAGTATATCAAGATCGATAGTAACTATCTCCGCGGCACGATCGCCGAGGGTCTGGCCGACGAGTCCACGGGTTCGATTTCAAAGAACGACGAACAGTTGCTCAAGTTCCACGGAACGTATCAGCAGGATGACCGGGATGTTCGCATTGAGCGCAAGCGGGCGGGGCTGGAGAAGGCCTTTAGCTTCATGATCCGGGTCCGGGTCCCGGGTGGGGTTTCCACCACCGGGCAGTGGCTCGAGATGGACCGGATGGCGAGCGCTTACGGAAACGAAAATTTCAAGCTGACCACGCGGCAAGCCTACCAGCTCCATGGGATCATCAAGAAAGACCTCAAGAAGACGATCAAGGAAATCAACGAGACCGCCATGGACACCATCGCGGCCTGCGGAGATGTGAACCGGAACGTGATGTGCAATCCGAATCCGGCGTTGTCTTCCATCCATACCGAAACTTTGGAGGTTGCCCAGGCGATCAGCGATCATTTGACTCCTGCGACCGGGGCTTATCACGAGATTTGGCTCGATGGCGAAAAGGTT
This sequence comes from uncultured Verrucomicrobiales bacterium, assembly GCA_913060685.1. Taxonomy (GTDB): domain Bacteria; phylum Verrucomicrobiota; class Verrucomicrobiia; order Verrucomicrobiales; family Akkermansiaceae; genus SW10. The sequence continues at coordinate 2,869 of CAJXVQ010000448.1, read as the reverse complement.
GAATCCTCGGAAAAGGAAGTGGAGCCGATTTATGGCAAAACCTATCTGCCCCGAAAGTTTAAAATCTGCATGGCCATTCCACCCGGCAACGATGTCGATATCTACTCGCAGTGCCTTGGGTTTATCGCCATCGAGGAGAACGGGAAGCTGATCGGGTTTAACGTCACGGTTGGTGGCGGTATGGGGATGCACCACGGTCAGGAAAAGACCTTTCCTCGTATCGCGGATGTTCTCGGGTTCATCCCGGTTGAGAAGGCGGTCGAAGTCGCCGAGGAAGTTGTGAAAATTCAGCGCGATTTTGGCGACCGGACCGAGCGAAAGCATGCCCGTATGAAATATACCATCGATGACCGCGGCATCGAGTGGTTCAAGGGGGAGATCGAAGGTCGTCTTGGCTATACCATTGATGCGCCACGCGCCTTTGAGTTTGTCAGCAATGGCGATACCTACGGCTGGACTGATACCGAGGACGAGAAGAGCCAGCTCACGGTCTTCATCGAAAACGGTCGGGTTCTGGACAAGGACGGGTATGAGCTGCGCACCGGACTTCGCGAAATTGCCAAGATCCACAAAGGCGATATGCGCCTGAGTTCCAATCAAAATATCATCATCGCCGGAGTGGCGGTGGAGGACAAAGCCGTCATTGATGGTCTCATGGAGAAATACGGCATCGCGGCAAAGCAGAATCGCTCGGCATTGAGGCTGAATTCGATGGCCTGCGTGGCACTGCCGACCTGCGGACTTTCCCTTGCTGAGAGCGAGCGCTATCTGCCGACTTTGATCGATGAGCTTGAAGAAATTTTGGACGAAGTCGGTCTGACCCAGGATGCGATTACCATTCGCATGACCGGGTGTCCGAATGGTTGTGCCCGTCCCTACATCGCGGAGATCGCTTTCGTCGGGCGCGCACCCGGGAAATATAATATTCACCTTGGGGGTGGATTCATCGGTAACCGGATTGGTGGGATTTGGAAAAGAAGTGCGAAGGATAACGAGATCGCAGGTCTGCTTCGCCCCGTACTTCAGCAATACGCCGCTGAGCGGAATGAAGGTGAGCGTTTTGGAGACTTCGTCATCCGGGCCGGGATCATTCACGAAGTGACTCACGGCAGCGAAATTCACAAGGAGCATACCCCTGCATGAAGACTTCCCATCCACATTCATCTGCGAGCCTGAGCAGCGAGCCGACGGCTGAGGAATTGTCATCGCTTCTGGAACCTCTCAAGGCTCATGAACGCCTCCTGCAACTCAAGGAGATCTACGGAAATCGATTGGTGGCGAGCACGAGTTTCGGCCTGCAGGCTTCGGTGATGCTTCATCTCATTAAGAGGCACGCTCCGGAAATTCCCATCATCTTTGTGGATACTGGATATTGTTTTCCGGAGACTTATCAATTTGCCCAGAGCTTCATCGAGGACCGGGGGCTCGATATTAGAGTCTTCAATCCCGCTGTTTCGGCGGCCCGTCAAGAGGCTCTCTATGGCAAGCTATGGGAGCAGGGGAAAGAGGGGAATCAGAAGTATTCTCTTCTCAATAAAGTCGAACCGATGAACCGTGCGCTTTCCAATCTCGGGGGTGACGTTTGGCTAAGTGGATTGCGCCGGAGCCAGTCTGCGACCCGGGTTGACCGGGCCTTTGCCGAGCAGCAGAAGGCGACGACGAAGGTCTACCCGATCCTTGATTGGGCCGATGCCCAACTCGCGGCTTATTTCCACGAACATGATCTCCCGAGACATCCGCTGGAGACGCTGGGATACCTCACGATGGGTGATTGGCATTCAACCCGTCTTCCCAAAGCTGGAGAAGACGCGGAGGAGACTCGATTTGGAGGCCAGAAATATGAATGTGGACTTCACGAAGATTCAGGGCAACTTGATTACCAAATCTAACAAAAAAATATGAGCATTGCGTCAAATATCGTCGATACCGTCGGGAACACCCCGCTAATTAAACTGAACAAGGTCACCGAAGGTCTCGATTGTGAGGTCTTCGTGAAAGCGGAGTTTTTTAATCCTCTTTTCAGTGTGAAGGATCGCATCGGGAAGGCCATGATCGAGGACGCCGAAGAGAGCGGAAAGCTCAAGCCTGGTGGCACGATTGTGGAAGCGACTTCGGGGAATACCGGAATTGCGCTGGCCTTTGTGGCCCGGGCCAAGGGATACAAGTGTATCCTGACTATGCCGGAGACGATGTCGGTTGAGCGCCGCATCCTTCTCCGTTGCCTCGGCGCCGAAATCGTCCTGACTCCCGGGCCTCGCGGCATGGGTGGTGCGATTGCCAAGGCCAATCAAATTTTGGCCGAGACTGAAAATTCCTTTGGCCCCAGCCAATTTGATAATCCCGCCAACCCGCAGGTTCATCGTGCAACCACAGCCGAAGAGATTTGGCGTGATACCGATGGAAAGATTGACGCCATCGTAGCGGGTGTGGGAACCGGAGGAACGATCACCGGAGTGGGAGAGGTTCTCAAGGGTCGCAATCCCGATTTTAAGGTCTTCGCCGTCGAGCCTGAGAATAGCCCCGTTATCGGAGGTGGATCTCCAGGACCTCACAAAATTCAGGGAATTGGAGCTGGATTCATTCCTGGCAACCTCAACACGGCAATCATTGATGAGGCGCTCACGGTAACCAACGAAGAGGCCTTTGAAATGGCTCAGAGACTGGCTCAGTTGGAAGGGATCCCAGCGGGAATCTCCACAGGTGCCAACGTTGCGGCGGCCCTGAAAGTTGCTGCCCGCGATGAGTTTAAAGGAAAGCGAATCGTGACCATCGGATGTTCGTCCACCGAGCGCTATCTTAGTACTCCACTCGCCGAGACCTATCGCTGTCTCTTATACACATCTGACGCTGCCGACGATCTACTCTGTGT
>CAJXVQ010000447.1 GCA_913060685.1 uncultured Verrucomicrobiales bacterium | reverse complement strand
GTGGGCTCGGAGATGTGTATAAGAGACAGCCGCCACCGCGGTTTTGCTGGGGACGACGCTCTTCGGCTTCGTTCACACGGAGATTGCGACCCTGAAGGTCCGCTCCGTCCATTTCTTCGATTGCTTTGCGAGCAAGATCATCATCTGCGAGCGTGATGAAAGCAAATCCGCGTGGGCGGTTTGTCTCACGATCAAGAGGGATGAATAGGTCTTCGATTGTTCCGTAAGCAGCGAAAGCTTCGCGGATGTCCTCATCAGAGGCACTAAAGGGCAGATTGCCGAGATACAGTTTCATAGTCTTTGAATTAAATACGGCGGGGGCATGGCTATCCACACCCTTCGTCGTGTGAGTAAGCTGACGGGTTTATTTGGAATAGCGAGAATTGTTTATATTTTTTGTGAACAATATTGTCGAAAGACGAAAATGTGAAGTTCAAGCGTTTCCTCTCATGAGATGAAGATTCCAACCCCAGTCATGATCGCGGTGCTCACTTTTCCACTAGGAGCCCAGGAAGAGGTGAAACCAATCCCACCCGTCAGGAAAACGCACCACCTGTCCGCTAGTAAAGAACCACCTGTCCGCTCGGCAGGAAGGCCTGCGACTCCGCAAAATTCTGCGTCCAATCAAAAGGCAGCGGCTCAAAAGGCGGCCTCAGGCCAAGCAACGCCCGTGCCCACGCGCACCGGTCGTCGCAGAGTGGTTTTTCCTCCCAACCGAACCAGCTCCGTGCCCTCGGTCCGGCCATCAACCCACGGAAGAACTTCAGCGGGTGCTAGCGGTTCCCCTGCGCCGACGAGATTGGTTCAGAGACCCAAGGTAATGGCAGCTTCAGTTGTCCCGAAAGTCCTCACGGAAAACATTAGCATTCATCTTCAGGGAACTGCCAGCGAAGGGACGGATCTTGATCTTTCGCTGACGGGGATTGGGCCAATTTTCCAAGCTGATGTTGTGACCGGAGACACTCACACCATTCTCTCCCATTCTTATTCCGTGAAGCCGAATGGCAGTGGCTACACCGTGGAGTATAATATCGGACTTCGGATTCGCATGGAAGTGGCGCGTAGCAAGCAGACCTCAAGCTACGAATCCCGCGAAGTGAGTTTGAACGGAACGGTCCTTCTCAGCGAGGGAGCCAAAGTGGTCATCTCGAAGAATGGTGTCCAGGAGCTGAGCCTTAGTGTTTCCAAGGCCAAGCCGGAGTGAGTGAAAATTTTTGTTGTTGAAGTGTTCGATGGGAGTCCACCTCGTTTGCATGAGCAAGTGAGGTGGACTTTTTCTTTGGGTTTGCGCCCGTCTTCCAAGCCGGTAGGGTTTGCGAATGATGAAGTGCCTTTTATTGAGTTTGATTGGTCTCGCCTCGTTTGCCAACGGGGGCGAGGTTGAGGATTTCGTGGGTGAGGCTAAGAAGAAGCATGGGGAATTTGGGGAAAGGGCGGCCCGCTTCCTTGTCGAGGGAATGCCGAAGTCGGATCGTGAGACTTTAAAGAAGGACTTCCTGATGACGAATCTCGATTTGGCGATGAAGGCGCGGAAGGAGTTTCCGTGGGCGAAGGATCTCCCCGAGGAGGTCTTTCTCAATGACGTCCTTCCTTATGCCTCTTTGGATGAGACTCGCGAAGATTGGCGGACGTTTTTTTATCCAAAGTGTGCCGAGTTGGTGAAGGGGGCGACGACGACCACGGAGGCGGCACAGGCCATCAACAAGGGAGTCTTTAATTTGATCAAGGTGCACTACAATACGGGGCGGAAGGCTCCGAACCAGAGTCCTTCGGAATCGATCAAACTGGAAATGGCGACCTGCACCGGGTTGTCGATTATTTTGGTAGATGCGTGTCGGTCGGTGGGAGTGCCGGCACGGGTCGCCGGAACGGCCTTGTGGTCGAATAAGCGCGGGAATCACACCTGGGCTGAGATCTACGATGGCGGGCAGTGGTTTTTTACCGGAGCGGATGAATATAATGCCAAGGGGCTGAATCGAGGTTGGTTCACGGGGGATGCTTCGAAGGCGATCGAGAGCCAATGGCAGCACGCCATTTGGGCGTCGTCCTGGAAGAAGGCCGATTCGTTTTTCCCCATGGTCTGGAATATGAAGAACCGGGAGGTTCCGGGTGTGAATGTGACCTCGCGTTATATGAAGAAGAAGGAAGCAAGCGAGGGAGTGGTTTACTTCCGGGTCTGGGATACCAGGGGTGGCAAGCGATTGGTGGCAACCTTGAATGACTCCGTGAAGACGAAGGCGGGCACCGCAGATCTGAATGATATGGCCGAGCTTAAGGTGAAGACCGGAGATACCGTGAAGGTGACCTTTGGTGATGAAGCGCGCGAGGCTGTTTTGCCCGAGAGCAAGACGGTGGATCTTTACTGGGACCAGCTGAAATGATGCCAAGACGATACGAGTGCCGGCGGGTCAAGGGGCCGCTGAAGATTGATGGTTCCATGAGTGATCCGGCGTGGGCGGAGCTTCCGTGGACGGATGACTTTGCCGATATTACCGGAGATGAGGCGCTGAAACCCTACTACCGCACGCGGGTGAAGATGGCTTGGGATGACGAGTATTTCTACGTCGCGGCCGAGTTGGAGGAGCCGCATGTTTGGGGGACGATCACCAAAAAGAATGAGGTCATGTTTGAAGACAATGACTTCGAGGTCTTCATCGATCCGGACTGCGACGGATTGAACTACTACGAGTTTGAGATTAATGCGCTGGGTACGATTTGGGAACTGAGTCTTCCGAAGCCCTATGGCGAAGGCGGGGTGCCGATTCTCGGTTGTAATCTGCCGGGCTTGAAGAGCGCGGTTCAAGTACGAGGTTCACTGAATGATCCGTCTGATGAAGATGAGGGGTGGTCGGTTGAGATTGCCTTCCCTTGGAAAGATCTCGCGAAATATCACAAGGACGGGGCGCCACCGAAGGCGGGAGACATTTGGAAGGTGAATTTTTCGCGCGTGCAGTGGGAGCACGAAGTGGTGGACGGCAAGTATGTTCGCATTCCTCCGCATGGGACTCCTTTGGCGGAAAGTCTCAACCCTGAAGAGCAGGAGCACCCGGAAAACAACTGGGTCTGGAGTCCGCAGGGGGCGGTCAACATGCACCTGCCGCTGCGTTGGGGCGAGGTGGAGTTTTGTTAGATCGAGTCGGGGAATTCCGGGGCAAGGCGGGATTTTTTGACCTGTTCAGCTGGTTTTGAAAAGAAGCGGAGGGAGCCGTCGTCATTGCAGAGCCAGACCTCGGTGGCTCCGGCGTTAAAGTAGAGGGCCATTTTTTCCTGCATCTCTTTTTCGCTGTTGCGGGGCGAGAGGACCTCGACGCAGATTTCAGGGGCGGTGAGGAGGATGTTGGTCTTTTTGGCTTCGGCGAGTTGGACGTTGGAGAGCCAGGCGACGTCGGCGGCGCGGACGCCATCGGAAGTTGAGATCGGGACTTCGTGGAGGGCCTGGCCACCTGTGAGCTTGAGATTGAGGAGTCGGATCAATTCACTCCCTTTGAAACTGTGCGAAAATGAGGGAGGCGGAGTCATGATGATATGGCCATGTCGGTCGGTCTCGATTCGTTGTTCGAGAGTTGCGTAGAAGGGATCATCAAGAATCTCGGCCCAGCGTTTGAGATTGAACGAGGCTTGGTCTTTGTGAGCGGGAAGTTGGATCGCAAGTTCACCCATGAGGTTAAGCTAGCAGGTGAAATTGACTTTGGCAACGTGTTGGAAAGTTGGTTTTAGTTCAGATAGAAGAGCTTGCCGAAGGCCCAGTTTGTGCTGTCCTTGACCGCGCCAAGGGGGCCGGGGATGCGGTCGCGTTTGATGGAGAGATTGAGGGTGGAATGGGCCACTTTGGATTGCATCGATTTCATGCGAATTTCCATTTGATCGAGCTCGGTTTGGACACGGCTGAGCTCTTTTTCAATTTTAAGGATGTCTTCGACTTTGTTGGCGCGGGAGAGGAGAGCGCGGAGGCGGTCGCGGAGGGCGCGTTTGTTTTTGAGGGCAGCTTGCAGGTCGAGATAGGCCTCGGTGACATCGGACATGGCAATACGTTTGGAGGTGACCTTGCCCACGGTGCCGAGGGAGTCCATGAGGGCTGGGAGCGAAGGAGCGGGAACGCGAATGCTGGCCTGGTAGCGATCTTCCGTGAGGCTGGAGGATGTGATGAGGGCTTTGTGTTGGGCCGCGAGGGCGATTGATTTTTCGGAGCTTTTTTTCAAGGAGTGAGACTTGATGCTCATGGTTCCGTTGCGCTGGATCTGTCGTCCTGAAGCGGGCACCTCGACAGGAGCCATGGCGTTGCTGGAGCTTGGAGAAGAGCAAGCGGTGAGAGAGGCTGCGACGAGGGTGAGAAGGAGTGGCTTCATGGTGCTGCAAAAACAGCATTTATCGCAAATGAGCGCAATGCTTAATGTTGGAAAAACAGCACTAAGTGTTGAGGTGCGGAATCCAATGGTCGAGGCGCTGGAAGTGGGTTCACTTCTCGGCAGGGAGCTTTTCAGCGAATTGTTGATCTATTCGCCTTTGAGTCCGGATTTGAAGACGCGCTCCGGTTTGTCTTTCCCGACCTTGATGGTGTGGGGATCGGCGGAGTAGACGGCGAGCTTGCCTTTGGAATTCTTCACGCGGGTGGTGTAGAGGATTTCCTTGGTCTTTTCGTTGATGACTTGGACGACGGGATTCTTGAGGTCAACCTCGTAGGCGATGTGGCCGGCTGGCTTACGGCCGTCGTTGTCGCGGGAGTTGAAGCTGAGGGGCCAACCGGGGAACTGGGAGTCCTTGTCCTTGGTGACGTCGGTGAAGCGCTTGTAGCATTCGAAGGTGACTTCTCCGGTCTTTTTATTGAAGCGGGCGAGGCCATATCCGTCGGCGCGTTGCTTTTCATCGCTGCGCTTGGTGGGGTTGGCATAGGCGAGCATGGTGATTTTGTTACCGAGACCATCGAGGTAATTTCCAGTCCAGGGGAGCGGGGAATTTTTGACGGGGTTTGGTCCGGCTTTGGCGTCGGAAGGATGCCACCAGCGACCGTAGATGGTGTTGACGAGAGCGGGAGAGGTGAAGGCGTAGGGGCCGTCGTCGAACTCATCGATGCCGTGTCGAACAGAAACAGCAAGGTGCTGGTCTCCGCAAAGGTGGGTGGCTTGGGCGCGTCGGACTTCGCGGAGAGCGTTGTTGCGTCCGGTCTGGGGCCAGGCATTGGAGTCGAGGTCGGCGAGGAGGCGGTTGGTGGGTCCGCCGTGGATGTGGACGGCGCCACAGAAGGCGGTTTGTGAGAGGACGACTTTGAGATCGGCGTCGGTCCAGTCTTGCGACCAATCATGGAGGAACTTGAGCTGGCGATCGCCAAGGAGCTTGAGGCCTTTTACGTCGACGGCTTTGCGATCATATTTGGGGTCGTTAATGTGGTCGGGACGAGGGCCCATTTTGGGGATGGTGCCTTGGGGGCCGGTCTTGAATTTCCGGTCTTCGAGAATTGCGAAGGAGATGCCGGCATAGGTGAGGTCGGTGAAATAGACGCTGATGCCACGCTTGATGGGCTTTGGATCGACGGGGTCGGGAAGGTGCCAGGTCTGTTGGCGTTGGACCATGTTGACGTATTCGGGCGCGTAGAAATAGCCACCGCTGGGTCCGGCCTGGGTGGTGGCTTTGATCCCTTCTTCTCCCCAGAGGTTGGCTTGGCCGATGTCGTGGTCGTCGGGGATGGTGATAGTGGGGCGGTCGCGCATGATGTCGCGAAATTGCATGCCGAACTCGAGCCAGCCCGAGGTGTGTTGGGTCTGTCTCTTATACACATCTGACG
>CAJXVQ010000446.1 GCA_913060685.1 uncultured Verrucomicrobiales bacterium | reverse complement strand
GTCTCGTGGGCTCGGAGATGTGTATAAGAGACAGGCCCGGAGCTACGATTCCCAGTTCAACCATTCGCTGCAGGCGCTGCTTGCGCAAGACGTCCCAGCCTTGGTCATAGGCGCGCTTATATCGCCGAAGCCAGTCATTCGGCAGGTGGTATGGATCGTGTGGTGCCTGATGTGCGACATAGGCGAAGAATGGCTTCCCGTCACCACGGTTCGACTCGATGAACTCGATCGTCTTGTCGGTGAAAGTACGGGTGGCGTAGTAGTTCTTGGGGAGCTTGGTCAGGTACCTGCCGTTCTCGGTGAAAATGGATTTTGGCGACCGGGCGTTCAAGCCGGTGTCATCAAAGTAGCTTCCGGCACCCTGAAGAATTGTGAAGTCACGCTCGAAGCCTCGCGCAGCCGGGATTCTTTCCGGCTCCTTGCCCAGGTGCCACTTGCCGGCCATGTAGGTGTGATAACCCGCGTCCCTCAGCAGCTTCGGAAATGCCACCACATCGTCGTTCAGCACTCCTTCGTAGCCGGGCACACCCTCTTGGTTCGGCGCAACCATCTCCTCCATGTTGCCCAGTCCGGCGAGGTGCGTGTCGGTTCCTGAGAACATCATTGAGCGCGTGGGAGAACATGTCGTTTGGGTATAAAAGTTGGTGAACCGAACGCCACTCCGGGCCAACGAATCAAGGTGGGGTGTCCTGATCTCTCCACCGAACGCCCCCATGTCGGCGAAGCCCATGTCGTCAGCCACGATCATCACGATGTTTGGGCGCGCAACTGCGGCGCTCAGGCTCACGGCAAAAACCATGATCATCGCTTGGAAAAGCGAGGCCGCCTGTTGCAGAACCGTGTGACCGGGCTTCGGGGATTTTTTGATACTCATTTTAGCTTTTTAGATTTTCTAGCACAGCAACGAAACTTACCGCTGAAGTGTGTGTGATTAAAATTTCCCTCCGCTGGGAAAGAGGAATGTCAGCGATAATCGCAAGCCCCAGCCTTCAGGTCCGTTATCTGGAGAATCAGCCCAGTAGCGTACGCCAGCTCCAATCTGAATCGGGGCTTTGCCAATCATCACCAGCTTTTTCACTTCGAAGTTGATAGGAATGCTCCACTGTTCGATTTCCCAATCATAGGTCACCTCCGGGCTGAGCGAGAATGTCGTTTGATTTTCGGTGACGTAAGATAGGAATGGTTGGAGGTACGTCTGGCTGACGTCCGCTCTGTCGTTGTCGCCGCCTACTGACTCGATGTGATTGACCAATCCGCCGAAGGTCCATGGTCCCTCCTGCTTAAGAACAATCGCCGTCGGCCCGATTCCCCATTTTTCGGTTCCGAGCAGATCATCCGTTGCCGTTGGCAACAGCGTGACGAGTCCGGCTCCCCAGATCTCTCCAAAAGGGCCCGGTTTATTGGGCGAGACGAAGAAGCTTTGCACCGTGTCTCCGAGTCCTGACTCGCTTCTGCCAGGGAAGGTGACGTCTTTTTGATCGGTATACGAGAGGATCGTCCGCGAGATCAGGTTCCAGTCGTCGTTGATCGCAAAGGGGATAACCGGCTGGATTTTGGTGGTCCAATTCAGCCCCTTGCCGTCAACACCGAGGTTGTCATTGTAGTCGATCTGGAACGGGATGATGTTGAGTGCGGCAATCGGGTTGGCGAGGGCCTTCGACAAGTCTTTGCTGTCGTCTTGTCCCTGTGTGGAACTGCCGGTGGCGGTTTGGTCGCTCGACGATTTTTTGATCGGCTCTTGGGCCCTGACCCTCGGCGAGACAATTAGCAGTGATAAGCCCACGAACAGGAGGTTGGAAAAGTTTGGTTTAATATTCATGGTAACTCAATTCCTTGGAAAGCCGAAAATCGACCGCTATAGATAATGTCAGTCAGGCCTGTTTCCCGCTATCCGTTTCTGGCCAAAATGCGTGGGATTTACAAAAATCCTTCAAAGCTGTAATTACAGAGAATTTCTCGCGCCCAATTTTTAGTGGAATTTACCGGTGCATTTGGCACCATCCGGATATCGACGCGTCGTGCCAACCCATTTACCTACGATCTATTGAACTTCTCCGAATTCAGCTCAGACCCACCAGTGGAAATGGCCCGTTTAGCAACGGACGTGGAAGAAGTCGAAGAGACATTCAAAGCTGTCGGCCAAGACCTCAGTTGCCGCCAAACAGAGGGAGGCAGCTTTCATTGTAAAACGGCAACTTCGAGGATAGGTGAGATTGGCGCGATCTGGCAGCGGTGCGACAAGTCCGTCTCCATTCAAGCAGAAGCGCCCCTTGGATATGTTTACCTCACCATACCGATCTCCTTGAGTGGTTTTGGGAAATTCAATGGGGAAAGCTATACTGATCGGAAATTGCTGGTCTATCAACCGGGGACCCAATTTGATCTAAGCGGCTCCGGGCTAACGGGAGGGGATGTATTAGTCCTTCCCGAAAACCGATTTCAGGAGATCGCGGAAGCACTTTTCCCCGATACGATTTCGCTTGAGCGGGACGGGTCTCGCATGATTCAGAGAGACAGGGAGAGCGTTTATCGGGTTCGTAGACTTATCCAAAACCTGATCGCAGACCCAACTACGCATCAGGATGTCGAACACATTTCGGCTGTTATTGCCGAAATCATTTCCTGGGTCGCAGACTCGAGCCACCCTGGGGTTGGCGAACGCTTGACCGGAAACAAAGCACGTGGTCTGATCGCCCGCCGAGCCCGCGACATCCTTGAGGATAAGTATTGTGACTCGATCTCCGCGGAAGAGATTTGCCGGGAACTGGGTGTTTCCCTTCGCACTTTTAATCGTTCATTCCGCGATTACTTTAACATCACTCCGATTCAGTATCTGAAGAATCTCCGGCTCGACAAGGTGCATCGTAATCTGGCGAGTGGTGCCGCGTCCACCCAATCCGTGACCGAGCTTGCTCTGCGCAATGGCTTCACCCATTTGGGTCGTTTCTCGGTTGCATACCGGGCTCATTTCGGCGAATCGCCGAGGGATACTTTGGACGGTGTTTCCGAGAGAAAAAATTAGAGCTTCAAATGCAGGCGCAGGATCCGCTTCAGTTCTTCGATGCCTTCTGGAGTGACGTGGGATGAGTGATTGGAGGGGACAATTTTCTCGGACACTGCGCTGTCGAGGTGGGAGCTCCAGTAAGGAACTACGCCGTCACTGCTTTTGGGGTTGTCTCCACGATTCAGACCTCCGCCTTTTCCGCGGTCCCCGATGATGGAGTGGATGGGGGTGCCGTAAGCAATCGGCTGCTTCTGGATGAAGGCGAGAAGAGGGTCGCCAACTTTGAGGCGAGCCACGCCGTCGAGCGGGTCTTCTCCTCCGGTGAGCTCCTTCCCGAAGGAAGTCAGTGATTGGCTGACCTCGGGAAGCTGGAGGGTCAGGAGGCTCATGGGGACCTTGGCGAGTTTTGAGCCGAGCCGCCCAATCCAGCGATTGGCATACTCGCTGCCGCGATGAGGGGTGGAAAAGAAAATTGCCCGTTTCACAAAGCGTGGAGGAGCGGTATCCCACATGGTGTGCATGGCCTTGCGGGATCGATTCGACATGGCGAGATCGTCGATCGGGCTGCTGAAAATCTCGTGGGATGACTTGCGAAAGTCGCGAAGTTGGAAGTTGGTCATGAGGCCGCCCATGCTGTGCCCAACCAGGACGGTGCGGTCAGCATTGCGACCAGCCCCGCGCTCTTTGAGCTCCTTGTGCATTCTGACCAATCCCTCTCGCAAGCCGGCGGCGGGATAGATCAGAGGCAACCCGGTGGGATAATAAAAGCTGTAAATCTGATAGTTCTCGCGAAACCACTTTTCGCCAAGCAAGGCATTGTATGGAACGACCCAGGTACCTGGTTTGGAGCCGAGGCCGTGGGTGAAGACGACCGGGGTCTTGGAGGGATCAATGATCTCAATAGAATAGAGTCCCATTTCGTCGATGAATTGGGCGGGATTGAGGATGCCCTTCAAGCCGAGCCGCGATTTTTTCTGGTGGAGAATAGACGAAATGAAGGGCGTGGTAAAGTTAGCGGCCAGGGTTCGCTTGGCCCCCCGAAAATAGATTTGGTCGCTGCGCCGGATGTTGCAGAGAGTGATCCGGGCACGTCCTTTGGAAGGAAACTCGACCAGAGCAGTGGTGGTGCCATCAATACCGATGCGATGAAGGAAGGGGTATTTCTTTTTGCGTTCCTCGCTGTATTCAATTCGACCGATCATCGGAGCCCCCACCCCGTCTTGTCTCTTGATATCGATGTTCTCAACCTCGGAGGAATCGGCGAAGGAAAGGGAATCGAAGAGTGCGGGATCAAAGAAGTTTTTTCCCTTTGCGTAGCTGATCTTGTAGCGGGTTGGGGTTCCTGCAGCATTCCCGGCACCCGGATGCAAAAGAGATATGGCCCGTCCAATGGCGTGGCGGTAAATTTTGGCCTCATCCCCGGTCGTCGTGGATTTATCGACGGTTCGTTCAGCGGCCTCAAGGTAGAGATCGACGGCCTGACTTGGTTTTTTTGGGCTGAGGAGGGCGGCGTCTTTTAGGATCTGACGGAGTTCGATCTGAGCAGGGTTCGTGGTGCCGGGAAGGGCTTGTTCGAAGTTCCGATGGCACTGGTATGCCGACCAGTTGGTAATCCCCAGTTTGTTCCCGCAACTGGTGAGACCGAGAAGGAGAATGAAGAGTGCGTTGCGGAAGAATTGTCGGGAAAGTGACATGGAAGCTGGGAATGGAGTTGGAGCTTAATGCACCGTCTCAGGGACGGCGTAAAGGGCCAGAGACCGAATTCGGGGCAGGCTGTTTGGGCGGCTTTGTTTTGGGCCACCGTCGGAAGATGGTCGCCAGGAGATTAAGCGATGATCTGGAAATATACTCTCTTCTTGGCGTGATCTGCGAGTCACTTTTTACGGGCTTTAAGATCGGCTTTCACTTGGAACGTTTTATCCCACTCCCGGTTAAGAAGGACATCAATGAAACGAAGCTCAGGGCTCCAGTTTCAGAAGAGTGTAAAATTTTTCCTTAAAATTCTCTTCCATTCGGGTAAGCTCTCCCATGACTTTAAATCTGATCGCGAAAACGGCGGAGTGCATACGGGGTTCAAAGGTGGCGCTCGTGCGTTCCGGAGTGTCGGCAATGATGCTCACAAGCCTGGCAGCTCAAACCAAGGAGATTGATATGGAGGCCCGCAAACGGTCGATCCCTGTTTTAGAGAAGCATCTCGAGGAACGGAATCAGCGTGTTGAGACGATTGGTGCGGATCTTAAGAAGTTGAATGCTCGTATTGAAACGGAGATTGACGGGCTGATTAAGAAGCTTTCGGGAGTCAAGGACTCGGAGGAGTCAAACCAAAGGATTAGCCTTGTTAAGATCAGGGCAATGAAAGGCCTTGGTAAGAGTGCCAGGCGTTATCAAACCAAACGAAATGATCTTCTTCGCGAGATTCGTGAGGGCAGGTCTGAGATTCCAAACGAAATCCTGGAGCGGGACGCGAAAGTATTCGACGAACATATTGCCAAGCGGGTCAGCCAGATTCTTGAGCTTTCAAAATCGTTTACCCAGGAAGAGGACGTCGAAAAATACGAAAAAGTTGACGGAGGGAGTTATTATTCCCCCGGCCTTGGTTGGAACGATGATATCGAACAGATCTCAGAAGAGTGGCGTCAAAACAGACGGGATCGGGTCATGGACCACAAGCAGCAGAGGGAAGTCCTCGAGGCTTTGGAAAAATCGATCGAGAGAGAACAGAATTATGTGAAGTCCTTCTGTCTCTTATACACATCTGACGCTGCCGACGATCTACTCTGTGTAGAT
>CAJXVQ010000445.1 GCA_913060685.1 uncultured Verrucomicrobiales bacterium | reverse complement strand
AGAACCTCAGCAGCTGGCTCGACACCTACCAATCCTACCCAGCCCGCGCCCTAAACCTCCTCCAGCAAGCCCGCCCAATTTAACCATCCTCAAGCCAATCGCCCTTGCGTCGTTGATGGCGTTCTTGTTGAGATCGGATAGAAGGGTGGCGTTTATGTTAACTTAAGACTTAACTCTCTGGCGGATTCAAGCTCTGGCCTTTTGCCAATCTCCAACGTTGCGTTTCGCGCCATGAATCCAAGAACCTTGGTCGTCGTGTAATGTTCAACTTGACGCAATTGGGCTTTAGGGCCGTGTGGGCGTGAATTCAGTTCTCCCCGCGATCAAGCCATCGATGGCCAGAGTCCCAAGCAGCCTACTTCGCCAGGGGCGACGAGGCTTGAAAAGTAGCACCAAATACAAGTAGACGCTCTGGACGAAGGGGGATGAGCTGCGGGACCTCATCCGCAAGAAGCGATGAAGTATCGAGATGGGGTTGTGGATTTTCGACTGCCTTGGGGGCTTTGCCAATCGGACAAGGCCCATGTCAGAATGCGGTGTTCCGATTCCTTCCTAGGGCACCGGCCCGACCGTCCCGCCATCGACGAACTGTGCCTTGGTTAAGGTCTGTCGGCGGTCATCTTTGCCTTGGGCCACGTTGTTGGTCCAGCGAACGACCCGCCGCACCAAAGGGCGGGGGAGCCAGTTGATGTGCGCGATGGAGGGTTCACTCCAGGCAAAGGTTGGATCAGGATCTGTGCAGATGAGTGAGACGTTTGCAGGTGCCAGAATTCCGCGTTGGGCGAGATGGTCCTTGGCGGCATGAAAGAGGAAGGGTTCGTCAATGATCAGGGCGGTAGGCGGAGTATGCTGGAAGAGTTCGTTGAGCACTCGGTAAAAATCTTCGGCAGTATTTTTCCAGCTTGGTCGGTTGTAGGGGCCGATTGGGAGACCGTTGGTCGCCATTTCTTCGAGAATGACGCGATCAGCTTGCCCGGGTCCTCCGCCTGGTTGGCTATCGCGGCTGAGTACGACAATACGTTGGTGTCCAAGTTCGAGCAGGCGTTGAACAGCGGTACGTCGGGCGGACACTTGATCCGGTCCGATGCCCGCGATCGGCAGTTCTCTGCGTCGACCGAAGAGCGCAAAGGACGGCGTCTCTTGTTGCGTGAACCATTCCAGGACCTCGCGCGAAGCCGAACAGATCACCCAGGCATCAGCCTGGGTGTTTTTTACCAGGCGGGCGACCGCGCGCACCTCCATTTTGAGTTCGAGCAGGGACTTCTCGGTGAAGAAGACGCTGTGACCTGCTTCGCTCAGGAGATACTGCAATTCGATGGTGTTTCCATCCGTCTCTCCCAGTGGCTCGTAGTCCAGGATCGCCACCCGAAGGGCGGGCGGGGTGATATTCTCCGGTGGCATGATTCGTCGCTTGCGTCCGGCCCCTCGTCCTTCCAGTAAGCTTTCCTTCTCAAGTTGCTTCAGTGCGGCTTCTATGGTTTTTCCACTGACGCCCAAATCTGCCGCCAGCTCGTTGCGTCCGGGCATCAGCCCCTGTAGGCGTCCTTCCAGGATCTCTTTGCGCAGATGTCCGGCGACTTGCTCGGAAATGGTGAAGACTTCCAGGTGAGGCATGTTCAAATCCTGTATCCCGAGGGAGCAGGTGGCAATGGTGAAAATTCTAGAAAACTTCAGGTGAAGTCGACAGATTCAACAAGTCGATCGTAAATCGTCGTAGTTCTTGGTGAACTCTATCCAAGGATATCCTCATGAAAATTAGAAAGAAAAAGCAAAAATGAAATTATTAATAAAGTCAAAACTGTCTCTCGTCGCTGCGCTGGCGAGTATGACAATGAGTGCCAATGCCGCCTCGATCGGCGTGAACACCGGACCAGATGGTGTCGGCGACGGGAACTCTCCCGAACACGCACAAAACAACTTGGTGCCGTCCACCAGTACGGCTGGCGTCGTCCCTCAAGGCAACTGGAACAACCTGTTGCAAAGCTCTTGGAATAGTCAACAGGTCACGGATGACAGCGGAACCTTGCTGGCGACGACTGTCGCAGTGAACACCAGTTGGGCCAACGGCAATGTTGTCCTCGACGGCACCCCCGCCGCCGCCAATGGCGATCGCCTCATGATGAACGGTGGGATGGACAATGGTGGTGGAGCTCAAGGATGGACTATCGCCAGTATCCCATACGCTTCGTATGATCTGTATATCTACTACGATGGCGGCAGTGATGATAGCCGGGGTGGCTCGTATCAAGCGTGGGACTCGGACAACGGCGACAACGTCCTTGCAGCACAGAGTGGTTACGATACCGCGACCTTCGATGGTACCTACATTCAGGCGACCGGTGACGGGACGGACGGTGAAGGCCAAGGGCTCGACACAAACTATGTGATTCTCACTGGTTTAACCGCTTCCAATATTAAGATCCGATCCATTGCCGACCAGCTCGGCGGCGGCGACACGACTCTACGTGCTCCAATGAACGGATTTCAAATTGTGGAATCTGTCCCCGAACCCTCTTCAGCCATCCTGGTCTTGCTGGGGCTGGTTGGTTTCGTGAACCGACGGAAACGCTAGTTCCTTTTGGGACGAATCTTTTGATTCTATTGACACCTCGTTGGTCCGCCAGGGCCGGCGAGGTTTTTTTTCATTGAAAAGGTCTGCTGTCCGGATTTCTAATCCGGGGCTTTTGAACAAGTCTTCCGCGCACCTTTGGCCGGTGCGGCGGCCTCAGTGCTTTCTGCTTATAACCTTGCTAGGTCACTGCTCACGCGTCACTTTCCGTCCGTCCCAAGAGCAGGTCAAAATGGAAGATTCCCGTAACATGCGCTTGTCTGTTTTATACATATTGTCCCTTCTTTTCTTTCTCACCGCGTGCCAAGACGAAGGGCCGGGAAGGGGGGAGGCGGCTGATGCTCCCGAGGGTGAAGAGTCGCTATTCAGGGTCGAGATCTCAAATAACTTGATCCATCGCCAATCCTTGATGACAGATGATGAGGGGATTGAGGGCAGGCGGTTGGCCATGCAGCATTGCCAGCGATGCCATGTCTTTGTCGAGCCCGGGGCATTGCCGAAAGTGATTTGGCAGGACTATGTGTTCCCTCGGATGGGATCCTTTATGGGAATGCATCATGCCGGGGTGACAACCAGGATTGAAAATGGAAATCACCCTGCCGAAAAGCAATTGATTCATGATGCCGGAGTTTATGCTCCGGGAGCTCAAATGACTTTGAAGGAGTGGCAGATCCTTCTGGGGTATTACATGGATAAGGCTCCTGGAAGCTTGGCGGGATCCGCCGAACTTGTTTCAATCGCCCCTGATTCTGAGTTATTTCAAGAAGCCGAATTTGGTTATAAACAGGACAATCCGAATACGACTTTGGTTCGTATTGATGAGAATAGCAGACGTCTTTTTGTAGGGGACATGATCACCAATCAGCTTTCGATTTTGGAGTCGGACTTAAGTCGTTCGCAGAAGATTAAAATGGGGAGTGCCCCGGTTCATGTGAAAATTTTGGATGATGATCTATGGGTCACGAATATTGGATCGGTAAACCCAAGCGATTTCCCGGGAGGTGAGTTGATGGTGTTGAAGAGCGAGGGCAACTACTTCGGCGCAAGCGGGGAAAGGGTATTAACAGGATTGCTAAGACCGACCCACGCCTCCTATGCCGATATGAATCAGGATGGGTTGACCGATATCCTGATGTCGGAATACGGAAACCAGCTGGGGGCCTTTACTTATTACCAAGCCAGGAAGAATGGAGTTTATCAAAAAACCGAATTGATGAAGGAACCCGGGAGTATGACGTCTCACGTTCGCGATTTTAACAAGGATGGCTGGCTTGATGTGGCGGTGGTGCATGGGCAAAATCGGGAGGGGGTACACCTTCATTATAATAATGGCGATGGCAGTTTTACCGCATCCTACGCACTGCCCATTCCTCCGCAATATGGGAGTTCCAGTCTCGAGTTTTACGATTTTAACGCGGACGGCCATCTCGATATTCTGACTACCAGTGGCGATAATGGTGACTATCAGGCAATTTTGAAACCCTACCACGGGGTGCGTATTTATCTCAACGATGGTAAGAATGCATTTGAGGAACACTACTTCTTTCCGATGAATGGGGCCTCCAAGGCTTTGGCTGAAGATTTTGATCTCGATGGCGATCTGGATCTAGCCGCGATTTCGATGTTCCCTGATCTTGATGGGAGGCCCGAAGAGGGATTTGTCTATTTGGAGAACGATGGGAAACTGAATTTTAAAGCCAGTACGATTGCGAGAGTCAAAGATGGCAGGTGGTTGTGTTTGGATACAGGGGATTTGGATGGGGATGGTGACCAGGATATTGTGATCGGATCCTTTATTCGAGGCCCTGGTGCGGTGCCCCCATCTTATCTGAAGTCCTGGGAGGACGGGGCTCTTCCTGGCTTGGTGTTATGGAACAAAACCAAGTGAAGAAGCCAAGGGCCTTTCCGGGATTTTGGACGGGCGAAGGGTGTCGCGAGGAACTGGTCGCAGACGGTGATCCCGCGACTTGCGCGGTGGGGCATTTCTGGCACGAATTTCTTGGTAATTCGATCGACGGCACGACAAAATGGCCCAAGTGAAAAAACGCGATTCCAGAAGTGGCCAAGGTGACCGGAGTTCCAGTGGGAGTTCCCGGCAGACGAGCGAGCGGAGCAAGCCGCGCAGTCGCCGACTTCAGATTTTTTTACTGGTCGTGGCCGCCGGTATGGGGCTCTTCGGGGTGAGTCGCATGATCCGTCCGGACATCCCGGGCCAGACCGATGAAGACCTTGCTTCGATAGAGATTCCTACGGTGGATGCGGTGGATCCACTGATTCCCACCAAGAAGCGTAAGTCCTGGCAAGAGATGGACGACCCGAACAAGGACGGTTGGGACACGGAGGTGTTCAATGGAAAAGCGATGAAGCAGTTAAAAGCACTGGGCAAGTTGCTGACCCATCCCGCTGACATCGATGCTGTCGCCCTTGATGAACTTGTTGCCGATACCTTTGCTTGCGGGCCGTTGCGCCCAGCAGGAGTAGCAACAGTGCTTGATGACCAGCAGCTGAAGGTTGACCGAACTCCAGCGGCACTCGCCGAGCAAGATTTTAGAGAACGGCCCACTTCCGATCTTGATCGTCAATTTCAAGGATCTGCTGGTTTGGTCGAGGCCTTGCGCGCTGCCGCCGAGCCATTTAAGAGCGCGACAGGTGTGCGATTTAAGGCCAAGGTTTTCCGTGTCGACGCCAATGCGGATGAAGTCGCAACACGGCAGTATTTTTCCATTTCTGGTCAGACGGAAACGGGCAAAATTGAGCAAAACTCGACTTGGGATATTGGTTGGATACCGGCTACGGCTGATCAGCCTCCCCGCATGCGCTGGCTACGTGTTGTGGAATTCGAGCAGGTAATCTCACGCCAGCCAAGCGGTCCTCTATTTGCGGACTGCACCGAGTCGATTTTGAGTGGAAACCCTATCTACGCGGATCAATTTCTGCACGGGATGAATCATTGGTTTCAGCGCACCCAGGATCGTAGCCCCCTGGAAATGTTCGGAAATCCAGGGCTGGCCGTAGGAGATGTCAACGGCGATGGATTCGACGACTTCTACATCTGTCAGGAGGCCGGTCTCCCCAACCGCCTGTTCATCCAAAATCCCGACGGAACCGCGACCGAGCATTCCGCGTCCTGGGGTGTCGACTGGCTGCAGTCGTCCCGTAGTGCCCTCTTGGTCGATTTGGACACTGTCTCTTATACACATCTCCGAGCCCACGAGACCGAGGCTGATCTCGT
>CAJXVQ010000444.1 GCA_913060685.1 uncultured Verrucomicrobiales bacterium | reverse complement strand
TCTACACAGAGTAGATCGTCGGCAGCGTCAGATGTGTATAAGAGACAGGGACACCTTCATCGAAACCTTTGGTCCACTCTACACTCCGAACGACCTCCAAACCTTCCTCACCGACGTCTACTCCGACCAAGTCGTTGCTGAAGAAGTCGCCGATCCACGCCTCATTCACCAGGTCATCGAACATCAAGACGAACTCATCGCCTTTATCAAAATCGGCTCTGTCCACGTCCCCACGAAAAACCCACTCCCCAACGCCATGGAAATCTGGCAAATCTACGTCCGTCAATCCTTCCTCGGCCACGGCCTCGGCGACCACCTCATGACCTGGGCCTTCGACCAATTCGCCCTTCACCAAGCTCCCGAAATCTACGTCAGCGTCTTCAGCGAAAACGAACGCGCCATCCGCTTCTACCAAAAATACGGATTTGAAAAACACGGCGAATACGAATTCCCCGTCGGCGACCAAATCGATCTCGAGTGGATCATGAAAAAAAACTCAAATTCGCGGGAATAAAAAAGTCTTAGGCGAACCACCGACTTTCTGATTCACTAACAAATGAGGCTCAGGGGCAATCATGCTCCCAACCTCATTCTAAGATTATGAAAACCAAACTCACCATGATTGCTGCCTTCGCAGTTCTCTCCGCTGGTGCCATGGCTGCTCCTGTAGCAGTTGGCGTCGCGCAGGGCTTCGAAGCCATCGCCGCTGAAGAAAAGACCGTCACTCTCCAAGTGTCGGGCCTTAAATGAGCATCCGGTTGTCCAAAAAAAGTGCAGGCTGCACTTAAAAGCGTCGAAGGAGTCTCAAAAGCAAAATGCGGTGCCAAAACCGGAGATAAAGCAGAAACCGTCGTCACCGCGAAGGAATCCGTGAAAGTCGCTGATCTCATCAAGGCCCTCGAGGCCAAGGGATATAAAGCGACCGAAAAAGCTGCTAAGAAAAAGGACGCCTAATACGCTCATCCCAATTTTCAAAAATCAAAAATCCCGCATCGCCCTCCGGCTTTGCGGGATTTTTATGCCCCGAAAGGTGGAATTTTTAAATTAAGAGTTTAGCAAATCATCTCCTCAACCTAGGAACTGTCCATGAATCACACCATCACAGTTCTCCCGGGCGACGGAATCGGCCCTGAAGTCATGGACGTCGCTCTCGAAGTCCTCGACGCAGTCGCCTCGAAATTCGACTTTCAAATCTCCCGCACCACTCACCTCGTCGGCGGTGCTGCTCTCGACGCCACCAACAACGAGACCCCTCTCCCTCGAGACACCGTCGAAGCCTCCGAAAAGGCCGACGCCATTCTCTTCGGCTCCGTCGGCGGACCCAAGTGGGAAAACCTCCCACCCGACATTCAGCCCGAGCGAGGCGCCCTTCTTCCTCTCCGCAAACACTTTGGCCTTTTTGCCAACCTCCGCCCCGGCTCCTGCCACCCTTCCCTCACTCACGCCTCCCCCGTCAAAAACGAACTCATCCCCAATGGTTTCGACGTCCTCTGCGTCCGCGAACTCACCGGCGGCATCTACTTCGGTGAGCCCAAGGGCCGCGAAACACGCGATGGCGAGCCCGTCGCCTTTGACACCATGGTCTATAAAAAGTCCGAGATCGAAAACATCCTCCACGTTGCCTTCAAAGCCGCCATGGGCCGCGACAAACGGCTCACCTCGGTCGACAAAGCCAATGTCCTCGCCACCTCCGTCCTCTGGCGCGAGACCGCCAACGAAGTCGCCAAGCTTTACCCCGAGGTCACCATGGATCACCTCTACGTTGACAACGCCGCCATGCAAATGGTTAAGCGCCCCGACTCCTTCGACGTCCTCGTCACCGAGAACCTCTTCGGCGATATCCTCTCCGACGAAATGGCCATGATCTCCGGCTCCCTCGGCATGCTCCCTTCCGCCTCCCTCGGCAAAGTCAAAGACAACGGCCTCTACTTCGGAATGTTTGAACCCTCCGGTGGCTCCGCTCCCGACATCGCCGGCCAAGGCATCGCCAACCCCATCGCCCAAATTCTCTCCGTCTCCATGATGCTCCGCTACTCCCTCGGAGAATCCGCAGCCGCCGATGCCATCGACAATGCCGTGCAAGCCGCCATCGATTTCGGCCTCCGCACCGGCGACCTCTTCACCGGCGCCGATGGCGAAACGAAGGTCAACACCGCCGAAATGGGCGCCGCCATCCTCAAGAACCTCGCCTAGCCAACGACGCCACCGAACAGCCCCGGCTTTCGGCCGCCTCCCTCAAGCCCCGAACATTCAACGCTCAACTTCCAACGTTGAACGACGAACGTCGAACGTCGAACGTTCAAGCCCGGCAGACCACAGAGCCATGCAACGCAACCGGCTGGCATACGCATTCCTCATCGCACTCGTGATCGGCGCCGGGCTCGCCTCTCGATCACGTCTAGCCAATCACCTCCCAGACTTCATTGCCACCTACTCTGGAGACACCTTGTGGGCATTCATGGTTTTTCTGATGGTGGGTCTGGTTTTCCCAAAATTGCGAACACCATGGGTTATGGCTCTCGCCATTGGCTTCGCATTTTCAGTCGAGTTCAGCCAATTGCATCAGGGTGATTGGATCAACCGAATCAGGGCAACCCGGCCAGGGGCATTGGTGCTTGGGGCAGGTTTTCTATGGTCCGACCTCGTTTGTTACACCGTTGGAATTTTGATTGGTGCCGCAGGAGAGGCTCTGCGGCCAAGTCTGAGAGCAAACAAAACGGCACGGTGATCTCTTGGAGCCGGAGGTGAGGCTCTATGAAACCAAAGTCAAACCCACCTAATTTCACCCTCGGGAAACCCTTTTCAAAAATGACCTCCTTCCCCGGGCTCTGACTTGTATCGTTCTCCGCTTTCGATACCGTTTCGATACCGTTTCGAAGGATCGTGCTGAGATTGATCTTCTGGGGGAGCGCCGCTTTCATCTGAAAACCGCAAAACCTACCAAGCAACAGCTCATGAAAATAATCCCACTCCTGATAGGATCCCTGTTCCTAATGATTTCCCTCACCAGCGGCTCACGTGAAGGAACAGCATGACCATATCCGTTAAGAGATCGAACACAAGCGACTCGACCAAGATGAAAAAAGACATCCAAGAACTGATCCCCGAAAAGCACCGTAACATCGTCGAGGCGGTTCCCAAAGGCTTCATGAAGTCCGGATTACATGGAGCACTTCTCCTTGGAGGCTTGCTAGGTGCCGTGATCTGCATGTTATTACCGAGCTGGACAATTCCCACAATCTTCGCAGTCGCGTTCATCGTCCAGAGGATTTGGGTGTGGAAAAGCGACAAAGATTTCGACAAGCGAATCATGGAACTCGCCGCACAGGGTCTGACTTGGAAAGACTCTCAATAAATCACGGCAAGCCCACCACCCGAAAATTCGTTATGCCAGATCTTTTCCAATCCCGATGCCTCCTTGCGAAAGAGCTGATGTAATTTTGTCGGGCCCCGGGGCATTCAAAATCAGGAATGCGCAAGGCCACCTCTCCCGGATTCATCAAGATCACTGCCAAGACCGTAGCTCACACGGCATCAAGAATTCGAAAGTTCAAGACACCCATGTCAGCCCGTCTTCTCCTCGCCACTTTCGCTCTCTTCTCAGCCTGCTCGGAAGAGCAAACCGCCGCTCCCGCTCCCGCTCCCGAATACCACACCCTTCACCGGGAAGGCTTCAAAGGCGCCATCTTCCAATTCAAACACGAGGGCGACCACTACCTCGGATGCTCCATCCACCAAGGCGGTGCTTCTCCCGGCGTCAAGGCCTTCCGCGAAGGTGAATCGGAGCCCGTCGTATTCCGCAGACGCGCTCACTCCCAAAAAGATCTCCACATTTGGACCTATTCGCAAGAGTCCCGCAAACCCAGCCACGTTCTCACATACCGGCCCAACCCCGTGGTCAGGATCGGCGATCGCATCTACTTTCTCAACAAAGGTCAAAAGATCCCCGCCACTGTCATTGGCCAACCCAAGGGCAAACAGTTCCGCCACACATACAAGACCGACACCCCCTTTCCCGCCGCCGGCATGAGCGGCTCACCGGTCTATCTCCCCCGCACTTGCGCTGTCATTGGAGTCCTCCAGACAGCCAATCACCGGACCGAGGCTACTTTGGGCGGTTTTGAGCTCCTCAACATGGAATAAGTAATCTTACAGCCCAGTAGATTGCTCGCTTTTTTAGAGACAATTCCACCCTCGTAGAGCCTTTCCTGCAGGGGAGAATTATCTCCGGATTTCTTGCCTAATCCCGACATCACCCCATTCTTTCACACACCACAACGTCTTCTCACATGCGTCTCCTTCTCCTCCTGACTTCCCTGACTCTCCCCGCTCTCGCCACCGATTTGGTCTTCGACACTTTCGAGTCCGACGGCTTCGGCGAATGGGCCATCGAAGGCACCGCTTTCGGCAAGGCACCCACCGCCATCAGCCCCGATGGGATGAACGGCAAGGTCACAAATTATTCCGATCAATACTTCGTCAGCTCCGCCCATGGAGGAGACCTGGCCACCGGAACGCTTACCTCTCCGGAATTTAAAATCAGCCTCCCTTATCTCGGTTTCCACATTTCCGGAGGCAACCACAAATCAAAAACCGCCGTCCAACTCCTCATCGACGGCAAGATCGTCATTGAAGCCACCGGTCAAAACGACCTCGCCATGCGCCAAGTCGTCTGGCCCCTTCCCGACCACCTCGGCAAGACAGCCCACCTTCGCATCATCGACGCCGAGCCCGGCGAATGGGGCATTATCAACGCCGACCACTTCGTCTTCTCAGACAAGGAGACACCCTTCTTTCCCCCGCCCAAATACCGCGAGGCCAAGGCGAACCAAGACGGACTCGTCGCCACCGATGCCCTCCCCGGCCTGACCGTTCCCCAGGGGTCCAATGTGAAACTTTTTGCCGAAAATAAAACCCTCGGTGTCTACTCCCCCACAGCCCTCACCGTCGATGAAAAAGGCCATGTTTACGTCGCCGAAACCCACCGCTTCCGCTTCGGGGTCGAGGACAATCGCAACCACCTCTACTGGCTCATGGATGACATCTCGTCACAAACCACCGCCGACCGCGTCGCGATGCACGAGAAGTGGAAAGAGAAGCTCCCGCTCGAAAAACTCACCAAGGTTTCTGAAAAAATTCGCGTCCTCATGGATACCGATGGCGATGGCATTGCCGATAAGTCGGAAATTTTCGCCGAGCAATTCAATAACCTTCTTGATGGCACCGCCGCCGGCATCATGGCCTTCGAGGGGAAAATCTACTTTGCCTGCATCCCGAATATCTGGAGCCTGCAAGACGACGATGGAGATCTCAAAGCAGACCAACGCCAGGTCGTGCAAGATGGCTTTGGCGTGCGCGTTTCATTCTCCGGTCATGACCTCAACGGCTTCGCCTTGGGACCCGATGGCCGACTCTACACGACCATCGGCGACCGCGGTTTTTCCTTCACCACAAAGGAAGGCCGCGAATACAAATACCCCAACCAAGGTGCCATCCTCCGCTTCGAACCGGATGGATCCAACATGGAAGTCGTCCACACCGGTCTCCGTAATCCCAAGGAAATCGCCTTCGATAAATTTGGCACCGGCATCACGGTCGACAACAACTCCGACCAAGGCGACCGCGCCCGCGTCGTCTTCATGCTCGAAGGAGCCGACTCCGGCTGGCGGATGGGCCACCAGGTTCTCCATTCCTTTCACACCACCGCCGGGATCAAGGACCGCCCGATCAATCAGTGGATGCAGGAAAAAATGTGGTCGCCCAAGAACCTGTCTCTTATACACATCTGACGCTGCCGACGATCTACTCTGTGT
>CAJXVQ010000443.1 GCA_913060685.1 uncultured Verrucomicrobiales bacterium | reverse complement strand
AAGGAACCCTCGGTTCCATAAGCCCCCCAGCTCAACAATGCGAAACTTGGGTTAATACAGCTAATCCGGATCGCATTCACCAAAGCTCCGCGATTCTTCATCTTGAGGTTGGGCCGCTTCTCCCCGCCGACGGAAAGCTTGCTGCTGCTTGGAGGGTGCCGCTTACTCGAGAGCTGGGAACTTATCCACGGCTGACACCAGTTCCTGGAGCACTTCCTTCAGCAAGGGCTGTGCTTCGTTCAGCAGCTGATGTTGTCCATGGGGAAACATGAAAACGCTGGATTGCGGGAGTTTGGACTTCAAAAACTTGAGGTTGAATTTCCAGTTCACTGTCGAGTCACGGCCTCCCTGAAGGATCCTGACTTGGCAGTCCTCCCGGGCAGCGAAGGACTCCGATCTCTTATTCCAATCGATCAAGGCTTTGGTCCAGGCCAGAGGAACCCGACGGCAGTGCAGGGGGTCCGCTTTTACGAATTCCAGATAGGCGCGATCCGAGGAATTCTTCCTGAAGACCCGGGGGACCGTCGGGAACAGCTGTCCAAAGAAGGCGTGAGAAATCTTCGAAGCACGCCAGCCTGCGGTGCGGACCAAAGGAGCAATAAAAACAGCGTGGGACTCTTTTCCCTGGTTTTCCAGAAGGTAATCTAAAATGACTGCACAGCCCATACTATGTCCGACCAGGACGATCGGGAGGTCGGAGTGACTCCGACAGTCATCGAGAACTTCTTCGAGAACGGCAACGTAGTCACGGAAGTCGTTAATAGATGCAGGCTCGCCTTCGGATAAACCATGCCCGGGGTGATCATAAATGAGGACACTGTTTCCAGCCTCGAGCAATGCGGGGATCGCGTGCTTCCAGGTTCCCGTGTGATCGAAATAACCGTGGCAGACAACCACGATGCGGGATGCCTTTGGAGGCTCGAACCAATGAACCGCGACCTTGCCTTGATCCTGGCCAAGGTAGCCGAAGTGGTGCTCGATGTCGGCAGCCTGTTCGAGGTCGTAGTGAGTAAGGTAGGATGTTTCGGACTGCGTGAAGGCCTGCTTCGAATGCAGCGGTTTGGATTTGTGTTGAATGACCTGCAGGTGAGAGTCAACACCGGAGATTGGTTGTGTTGAGCATGACGAAAAAATCATGAGGAAGGATCCCAGCAGTGGGACCATGCATTTCTGGAAAAGGTCTTCCATTGGGTGTCGAGGCGATCACAATGACAGGACACAACAAGAAAGGGGAGCCCGAAAAATTGACTGGAAGAGATCCCTTCCACCGGTGCACCTTCAATGCAAATTCATGCCCCTCATTTCTGGACTCTTATTGCATCTCCTGGCTGCAGCCAAACCTCGCTCTTTGTCGCTTTCATGTTGAATCTCATGGTTTTCCCACCACGGGTGACCTCCACTTTCTTTTTCCTGGCGAGGTCACTCAATCCAGCCCCGGTAAGAGCAGCCTTAAGCGTTAATTTGCCATTTAAGGGAAAAGGCATGAATTCCCTTTTCGAAACCGCTCCCTTTACGGTGATTCCAAGTCCGACAAAAGGACTTTGCCTTATCAAAACACGATCACCGCCCTCGAGCAGAATTTTGCCAGCGCTTCCCCGCAGAATCGCGGCATCGGAAAAAAGAGAGGATTTCCCTCCGTCCGTGGAAATGAGTTCGATCCTGGATGGATCAGCGTCGGGAGCGAGACCACCCGCGCCAACAATCGCGGATGCCAAATCGAGATTCCCTCCTTTTGGAATCAGAACCAATCCAGGTTTGGCAACCCTTCCTTCAACGCTCACCGCCGTATCTGCAACACGGTTTTTTCCGACCATGATTTGATCTCCCGATTTCAGGAGCCGCTTCCCCTTCTCTCCCTGCACCTCTGCCAAGGTAAAGGTTTCATTCGCTCCAACCAATGGCTTCAATTTAATGGCATCGGTATTCGCAAAAACAGTGACCCCGCCAGCCCTGGTCAAGGCCGTGAATAAATCAAGATTCCCTCGAATGGGAATCTCAACAGGACCGGCTTTCATGACCTGTCCACTGACCTCGACAAACTCCCGAAAAATCTTGGTGATTTTAAGATCCACTTGAGGATACTTGAGAAAACCGTCGGCATAAGCCGATCGAATCATCTCCGCCGCCTCTTCTCGCGTCAAACCAAACAATGAAATCGCCTTTTTAATCTTCGGAACTAAAACTTTCCCTTCCCGATCAATGATCAACAGTTTTGACAGACCAGGCTCCTGAAAGACAGAGAGTTGCAGTTCGTCACCGACTCTGAGTCGATGCTGGGGCTTGGGCTTGGCAACATTAGGCACACCCGACACATGGGAAATGAGTCCAAAAAAGAGAAGGAGGATCAATCGATGAAGATTCGTTTTCATGGCTATGGGGATTATAGGGAGTTTGAGAATGCGAGAAATGTCGCCTTGTCAGAGAACTGCCTCTTTTAAGACAGGCACCACCAAATCATTCAAGAAAATTGAGATGCTCTTTCGGGTATTTTTTTGATAACATCTAGTTATCTATTGAAAGCAGTCAAAACACAATCCCCTTTTCCGCATCACCGCAATGTCCACCCAAAATTCCCTGCTCAATAGAAAATTCCCGACAGCCTTTCACCTCCCGGGCGGCGCTCACGGGGAAAGAGATCGATACGACACTCTTGTCTCCCGGAAAGAAAGGTCTACTCTCAAGGAATATTGAAACGTCTCATAATTCTAAATCCGCAAAGTAGACACGGCAAAGCCGCTCGTGATTTTGCAAAAATTCTCCCCGGCCTTCAAAAAAGGTTCGGGGAAGGAATTGAAGTTCGCGAAACGAATGCTGCCGGTCACGCCACTGAAATCGTACGAACTACCTTGCTTGAAGATGCTGGTTATCAGCAAATTATCGTGGCAGGAGGCGACGGCACAATCCACGAAGCGGTCAGCGGATATTTCGATAAAAATGGCGCCATTATCCGGCAGGACATTCCTCTCGGCATCATCGATCTGGGAACTGGCGGCGACTTTTTTCGAACGATCACGGAACTGAGTGATGACTACAATTCCGCCATTGATGCAAATTCCTTTTCCTTGATTGATTACGGCGAAGTCAGCCGCAACAACGAAGACCAAATCCATCGATTCATCAATATTTCCTCAGTCGGGCTGGCGAGCGAAATGCTGGAGAGCTTGAATCGTTCATCCTTCCAATCGGGAGCAGCCGCCTACTTTTTTCACACTCTGAAGTCCTTGTTTCACTACAAACCGAAGCAGGTCAAAATCGAGTATATTGACGCAAACGGCGACGCTCAGAGTATCAGCACGGATTTAATCACGCTGTTCGTTTGCAACGGCCGCTGTAACGGAGGCGGGATGCAATGGGCGCCCAATGCCGAATTAAGCAACGGCCTGTTAGAGCTCACTTTGCTCTCCGGCAAAAAGAAACTGCCTTTGGTCATGAGCAGTTCGAAAATTTACAAAGGCCGAATCTCCGAAGTTCCCGGAGCCATCCAAATGCAAGCCCGTGAAGTGACGGTCAAATTCCATCAAGGCCTGAGACTCGACGCCGATGGA
The DNA here is from genome assembly GCA_913060685.1 of uncultured Verrucomicrobiales bacterium. Taxonomy (GTDB): domain Bacteria; phylum Verrucomicrobiota; class Verrucomicrobiia; order Verrucomicrobiales; family Akkermansiaceae; genus SW10. The sequence goes on along the minus strand of CAJXVQ010000443.1, from coordinate 2,275 downwards.
GAAATTATTTCGCCCGTAAAAGAGGAGGTCAAAGAAGGCTCCATTCGATTCAGCGTGTGCGAACGAAAATTCCCTTTGGTGATGTAGCAATTGTCAAAGACCAGAACGACTGGGTCTCCCACCAAGGCACGCCCCTCTTCGGCCCCAGGATGTCCTCGAGCGGGCCATCCCAAAAGCTCCACTTTTAAGAGAAACATCTTAACGAGGGGCGCAAGCTCGCGCTCAGAACGAGGCCGAAAATCAACCGCGTTGAGTCTCGCAATTGAATGATTGATTGGACAATCCCCTCCAATTCAACTCTTCTTGGCTCATGCGATGGCTCCTTCTTATCTGTTCCGTTGCTTTTGCGAGTTGTACGACCCGTCCTGGCCAGCTAAAGGATTTCCAATCTGATGGCTGCTCGGCCTTTCCAGATGGGACCTTGAGTCATCCTCAGAAATGGCAGGCGCATTGTCTGAAGCACGATCTTGCCTATTGGCAGGGCGGCACGCGTGAGCAACGCCGTGAGGCGGATTGTGAGTTGATACGCGGTGTCCGTGCGGAAGGGCATCCCGTGCTGGCTCGTTTCATGTACCCTGGTATGCGAATCGGGGGAGCTCCGTGGTGGCCAACCCCATGGCGATGGGGCTTCGGGTGGTCCTATCCGCGGGCTTATGGGGTCCTGAGTCCTGATGAACAGCGCCAAGTCAATGAGCACGTTGCCGCAATGAAGGGTGATTCGTCTAACTCCATTCTCGGATTGTCGAACAAGCACAAGTAGCTGGAGCCCCTCTCCGATCCCTTTAACGGCTCTCTTAAGCGCCCCACGCCAAAAGCAAATTCTAGCAGCCAGCCCAGCCATCCTCCCGGGCGCGCCCGGGGAAGGAACATCGATGAACCGGGGCTCAGCGCTCCCGTTTCATAAGAATTCAGTTCTCGAAAACTTTGATCGTGTCACCGGGTTGGAGCCAGACCTCGGATTTTAAAGCAATCATGTTGTATCTCACGGTCTTTGAACCCACGCGAGATACCTGCACATTCTTCATGTTGGCGACGGCGATGAGTCCAGCCTTGGTAATGGCGGACTTAAGAGTGAGCTTTCCATTCAAGGGAAAGAGCATGAATCCTCTTTTGCTCAAAGCCCCCTCCATGACCATGAAGATCCCCGTATTGACAAAAGGACTTTGCCAGACCAGCACGCGATCACCGCCCTTAAGCAGAGTCTTGCCAGACCTTCCCTGCAGAATCGCGGCATAAGAAAAAAAGGAGGATTTACCTCCGTCCGCAGGAATGAGCTCGATCTTGGATAGATCAGCATCGTCACTTGGCCCTCCCGAGCGAACGATCGCGGTTGCCAAATCGAGCTTCCCGCCTTTGGGAATGGGGACAGGCCCGGGTTCTACGATCTCACCCTCCATGCTCACGGCCATGTTCGCAATTCGGTTTCCCGTGACAATGATTTGATCTCCCGGATTCAGCAGCCGCTTCCCCTTCTCGCCCTGCACTTCTGCCAAGGTGAAGGTCGTATTATCCTCGCCTGCTGTCATCAGCTTAATACTCTCGGCGTTTGCAAAATCAGTCACCCCTCCCGAATTGATCAAGGCCGTGGCGAGATCAAGTTTCCCATGAAAAGGAATCCGAACAGCACCGGGTGTCACGACTTGCCCGCTCACCTGAACATATTTGGAGACTTTCAGATCCACAACGGGAGCCTTGAGATAGCCGTCGGCATAAGCCTGCCGAACCTGCTCCGCCGCCTCTCTTGGCGTCAAACCTACAAATAGAATCGCCTTTTCAATCAGCGGAACGAAAATTTCTCCTTTCTGGTTGATGGTCAACAGTTTCCCCAGATCAGGTTCCCCGGCGACAGAGAGCTGCAGCTCGTCATATACTTTGAGTCGATAAACCTGACGCTTGTTAACATCAGGTTCACCTGACAAATAGGAAGTGAGCCCAAAAAGGAGAAAGAGGACAACTCGATGGAGATTCTTTTTCATGGATTTGGGAATTCTTGGGAGTTGGAGTATTCAAGTAATACTGCCTTGCAAGGGCAAGGTCCCTTTTCAGGCAGACACAACAAGATCATTCGGAAGCACCAGTAATAATTTTTTGGCTTTAAAATGCCAAGTGAAACTTATGGTCTACGGAAAGCCCTCAAAACCCTCCCCTCTTTATCCCTAGAAAAACCACAAATCACCTTGATTGTGAAGAGATCAGAAACCTGTTCACGATATCAAAAAGTGAAGTGGCCCCGGGAAACGGAGCCAGAGCAATGTTGATTTAGCGCTGGTCTTTG
>CAJXVQ010000442.1 GCA_913060685.1 uncultured Verrucomicrobiales bacterium | reverse complement strand
GAGATCAGCCTCGGTCTCGTGGGCTCGGAGATGTGTATAAGAGACAGGTTGATGGATCCACGTTTCATGGGATTCTTTCGCTTGTGGCAGGCCAGCGGGAGATGTGGGTCAAGGCTGGGGATTGCTTCTGCAAAACTCAGATTTTGAGGAATATGCGTGAAATTCTTGTGATTCGCCATTGAATGGACCGGATGAGTCGAAGGAAAGATAAGGCCGCGCGTTTAAGAGAAGAGCCGCAAATCCCCAATGCGTTTGGAGCCTTGGATGCCCTGGGCGACCTGCCTGCAGGGCCGGAGAATCTTCTTCCCGGGATTCCGGTGAAGACTTCCAAACGTGGTCAGAAGAATACCAGTCGAGGTCGCGTGGACATCGTCCGTCAGACAGCGCATCGAGGCGGCAAGGCTGTCACGGTCGTTAAGAATTTCGCGGGGATCGGACTTCCTGAAAAAAAGGATCTCGCTAAGAAGATGCAGAAAGCCTGCGGCGTCGGTGGCACTGTAAAAGATGGCTGCATTGAAATTCAGGGTGACAAACGGGACGAGGTGAAACGCATCCTCACCGAAGCCGGCTTCAATCCGGTTTTCGCGGGTGGGTAATTCACCCCTTTCACTTCTCGATGTGGCCTTCCGCTTGCAGTGCCTCCATGATTTTGAGAGCGGCGAAAGCGTCGTTGGCGGCGTAAGTCAGTTGCCGTGGGGTGAGTTCGGGGAGCGACCAGTTACTCGTCGTAGTGGATTTGGATTTCTTGAAGCACAGCTTGAGCAGTACTCCCATGGCGCCACGGACGCCGATCTGTCCCCGGTAGCCCATCTTGCGGAAGGTTTGGTCGAGATCGAGGACGTGGTTGAGGGGGATTTGCAGTCGGTTCCAAATCTGTCCGTGATCGTTCTTCAAGCCGAAGCCTACCTTGAGGACTTCCTTGGAAGCGATGAGTTCGGAGGCGGCATTCTCGCACTCACTCCGATGAAGCTGGAAGATATAAGCTTTGTCGGTGAGGGCGAACTGCACCACGTGGGGGCCGTTGCATTTCTGTCCCTTCCGGAAGGTCGGCTTGGCTTCGGTGTCAAACCCGCCAATCCCTGCGGCGCGGATTTCGTCGACCGCGTCCCGGCACTCGGCTTGGGTGATCGGCACATAAATCTGGTCGAGGGAGACTCCTTCGAAGGCGGGTAAGAGTGCGGTCTCAGCTTTCGTCGGTCCCATAAGTCTGGTCTGCTCTTCGGATTTCTCTTGATGCTCTGACTGTGCACCATCGGCGCTGGAGTCTGGTGACGGCGAAGCCGGGCGACGACGACGTCGACGGCGGCGGTTGGGACGGGGTTCGGGTTCACTCATCTTGTTGCAGCTGCTCGGCATCTTGGTGGAAGTTGGGTCCATCTGCAAACCCTCCATGCGGATGTTCGGGCTTTTTAGAAATAGTAGAGCAGGGGCTTGATCCTGAAGAACGAAGACTCGCTGTCTAAAAATTCGTATCACACATACGATTGGAAATGCTCGCAAGTGAGCGAGGTGATTCCGCGAAAGGCAGCGTGTCTGGTTGTTGGTGAGCCATGCGCCTGACAATCAGCTCTCCTCAAGTGCCCCGTCGGGAGATCGATTTCCCCGCCCGGTGCTTGAACGTTACAAACGGGGTTGGCTTGGGCGAGTCACCCTGTTTTACTCTTCCGCGATCTGCTGCAAGCTTTTGAGATCAAGTTTTCCCGTGCCAAGGAAGGGGAGTTTGGGAACCGAGAGAAACTGTCCAAGCTTCGGTTTCCATAGGTTGGGTATCGGGGAATCGGAGAGTTTCTTGAGAACCTCGTCGAGGAGTTCCGGGCTTGCGGTGTGAATAACAACGAGCCGTTCCCCTTTTTTTTCGTCGGGCACGCCGGTAACGGCGAAGATCTGGGTATTCTGATCGGCGAGTTCATTGAGTGTTTCCTCAACATTGCCATGAGGCACCATCTCACCGCCGATTTTACTGAAGCGGCTCAACCTTCCCTCGATCCAAAGAAATCCATCCTCGTCCAGTCGAACGATGTCGCCGGTATCGTACCAACCATCCTTCAGCACTTCGGCGGTTTTGTCCGGCATACCAAGGTAGCCACACATCACGTTAGGGCCTTTGACCATCAGTAATCCCGGGGCACCAACCGGTAATTCCTCGCCGCTGTCCGGATGCACCACCTTTGCTTCCATGTCGCGAAGCAGTCGGCCGATCGATCCCGGCCGGTTGGTGCCGGGTTCGTTCACCGCTACACCTGGCGAGCATTCGGTACAGCCATACGCTTCCAGAGGGCGGCATCCAAATTTTTCTTCAAAGGCATCGGCCACCCGTGCCGGTAGTTTCTCCGCTCCGACGACAACGAGCCGGAGTTTCTTAAGTTGCTCGGGCTTCATGCTGCGCAGGTAGAACTGGAGAAAGGTCGGAGTGGCGATCATGATGGTCACACCATGTTCTTCAGCCAGCGGTCCGATCACCTTGGCTTCCATGGGGTTGGAATGGTAGGCACATGAAAATCCCGCGACGGCCGGACCGGCGATCGTGGCCATGAATCCAAAGGAGTGGAAGAAGGGAAGGACGCCCAGCATGCAGTCAGACTGGTCGAAGGAGTAGATGTCACCGACCTGTTCGACATTACAGATTGCGTTGTGGTGGCTTAACATGACACCTTTCGGTGGTCCCGTACTTCCACTGCTAAAAATGACTGTCGCAAGATCATCCGGCTTGGTTTGCGAACCACCCAGTCGCTTGAGCAATCCGGTCATCGACGTGCATTTGGTCAGAAAACCTACCCGCAATTTCTCCATCAGACTTGGTTTGGAGACCAGATCCTCAAGCATATGAACGCGGACAGGGAGTTTAAGCTTGAGGCGCTCCATGAGCTTGCCTGAGACAATGACATCAGTGATGCCGCATTGTTCGATGCACGAGACAATGCCGTCTTGGGGCAAGGTGTAGTTGAGATTGACCGGGATTTTTCCCATCAGCAGAGCCGCCCAGTTGAGCAGGGCACCACCAACTGAAGGAGGAACCAGAATTCCGACCTTCTCCTTCTCCTTATTCTGCCAGATGGATCGCAGCCTTCCAGTGAGGAAAATGCATTTCGCCAAGGCCTCTCCGAAGGTGACCTTCGCTCCGCTCGAATCGGCCATAGCCAACTCGTCGCTGAACTGCCGGGAAGTTTGTATCAAGGTCTCTTGAAGGGTCCTGTCGCTCATGATGGTGACAATCTAAACAACAAATCAGGGAAAGGCTAATCGATTAAAGCATTGTGAATATCGATTGAAACAATTTCTCTTGAGTTCCTGGGGGGCTGCGGAAGACGGAATCTTGCTTCTTCAAAATTCAGCAACATGCGGTGGCGGTGGAGATGGCCTTTCGTTTGGAAGGCCGGGCACGTGAATCTGGTCGGGGAGAGTCCCAGGAAAGTGGTGGTGGACTGACTGGATGCCTCATTCTCCCGGGAATAAATCATGTTGATTGGATTCCCGATACGATCGTCCTTCCGGTGCCCTGCAATTCCGAGAGCCTCGCCATGGCCCATGCCCTGAGAATTGGAGAGCAGACCCTGCCGCTCACCGGTCTGACCGACCCCGACCTCCTGATCAACGGAGGCCAAATTATGATGGCCCACGAAAAAGATCCCACCATTCACTTTATTCTCAATTGCGGGAGCGGTGGTTGCCCCGTTTTACGCCCTCAATTGTCCGGTGGAAGCTTCGATGCCGTCATTTGTGAATGCTCCCTCTGCACTTTCGAACGACCGAAGAAGGTCTAGCAAGAGATCTCCCCCTAAGCCGGGGGAGTTGTTTCTGGGAAGAGCTCCCTTTTAATGGGATTGCGTTCCGAATGAAATGGCTGCAACTTAATGCAATGAAATGCATAAAGCTCATCGTGACACCTTTGCTGGTCACGCTGTATTCTGCCCTCTTGCCCGCTAATGTCTCTGGCGACGAGATTGGTGAGCGCATCAATGCCAGCATTGTCGATGGGGTTGCGATCACCGAAGGTGTGATTCGGGTGCGACGTCGTCATGAGAACGACATGGACTTCGCCAAATACAATCCGTTTTACTGGGAGGGGCGACGGGCGTGGTTCAAGGTCGAAGATTACACCCCGCGTGGCGAGAAGCGCATGGTTTTCACCCTGCACACCGAGTGGCCCCAGGACTATATTCCGACCCGTGGATCCGATTTTTCGGCATTCTATAAAGGCGACCCGCTCGGCAATGAAACAGGACGCAGCAAGTTCGCCATTAACACCCGCATGAAACATGTGGGCGGCTTCACCCATTTTGAACAAGAACTTGGTGAACTCTCTTTCCTCCAAAATCCGGAGAGTCTCAAGGTTGGCAAGGAGTTGACCTTTGAGTTTCGATTTTTCAACAGCGAATCCCACCCGGGGTGGGCGAAGCAGAAAAAGTACAACGCGCACAACCTCTTCGCTTACTACTCTGAATTTTTCCGGATTAAGGTTGGCGAACCGGGTCTTGTCATCGACAACTTTCATTCTCCGAAAGAGCCAGCCTCGCCGAAGCAATATGCCGGAGGCCGGACGACTATTCCGACCGTCCGTGTCGAGCCCTGGTCGGCTCTTCAGCAACATGCGCTCAATTTAAAAACCGAGAATGCGCAAGCCTTCCTGACCGGTCGCACCTGGTTCCACACCGATATGGTCAGCGGGAAACATCTGAGCGACCCCTCGGATGACAAGCCTTCGATCTTCTTTGCCGAAATGGAGGCCGCGCGACGAAGCCTCTCAGGAAGTTCCTACAACATGCGTTCCTGTAACAGCTGTCACGTCCACAATGCGGGTGCATTTCTTCCTGCCTTGGGTGATCCAATTCATACCACCTTACTCCGCCTCACCGACCCAAAATCCCCGCACGGCATTCAACTCCAAACTGACGGCGATGATCGCGAAGGAACCGTTACCATCGCCCGTTACGAGACGCACGATGTGGAGTTGGCCGATGGCACGCTTGTCGAACTTTCGAAGCCCATTTTCCATGTCGATGGCAAGCCTGCGAGCTCGATCTCACCTCGCACTCCCCCCGCCATTATCGGTGCTGGATTGCTTGAAGCGGTGCCCGATGAAGTCATTTTCGGGTTGGCCAGGGAGTCGGCGGGTGAGGTTCGTCGCATTGGTGAAAAGATCGGTCGATTTGGCTGGAAGGCGGGGCAACCGACGGTCGACGAACAGAATCAAAGTGCTCTTCGAGAGGATCTGGGAGTGGCGAAAATCGAGGCGACCGCATTGGTCGAACTTGAAGCCTATGTTTCCTTGCTTGGAGTGCCGCCACGTATCCGGCCGGAGCATCCTGATGTGGTGCTTGGCGAGAGGATCTTTCGCGATCTCAACTGCCAGCAATGTCACACTGAGACTCTGCGCACCGGCACTTCAAAATTCCCCGAACTGAGCAACCAGACGATCCATCCCTTCACTGATCTGCTTCTGCATGACATGGGCGGGGGCTTGCGCAATGACGGTGCTTCAGAACTCGCAGGTAAGTGGCGGACGGCTCCACTTTGGGCGCTAAAGAATAAGCGCCATGCCGCGAATGATCATGTTAAAAAATTCCGATCCGGTGACACACAGGTGACGTATCGCGATACCCAGGCTGCTGCGAATCAAAATAGCATTCAGCTCCTCCACGATGGCCGCGCCCGCAGTCTCGCTGAAGCCATCCTTTGGCACGGCGGAGAGGCAGAAGCTTCCGTCAAAGCGTATCTGGGATTGTCGAAGAAGGACCGGGAAGCGCTCGAGACTTATCTCTGGGATCTCTAAAACCTGTCTCTTATACACATCTGACGCTGCCGACGATCTACTCTGTGTAGA
>CAJXVQ010000441.1 GCA_913060685.1 uncultured Verrucomicrobiales bacterium | reverse complement strand
CGAGATCAGCCTCGGTCTCGTGGGCTCGGAGATGTGTATAAGAGACAGGAGGTGCGGCGGGTGGATTTGGCGGAAGCGATTTTGTTCTTAAAACGGCTTGGGGTGAATGAAGTGGGTGATTTCCGTTGGCTCGATGCGCCGGAGTCGGCACGGCGGAAGGAGGCGGAGAATTTGCTGAAGTGGCTCGGTGCTCTGGATGGCGGAGGGAAGCTCACCAAGATGGGAGTGGGGATGGCACGATTGCCGATGCATCCCCGCCTGGCGTCTCTGGTGCTTCATGGGGCGGAGTGTGCCGGTGAGGTGCTCTTTGTGGCGGCGGCAGTTCAGGGTGAGGGGCTTTTTAAAAAAGGGGATCGCGGGACGAAGTGGGCGGAGTTTCTGGAAGGTGAGCCGGGTTGGAAGAATGATTTTGGAGCGGAGTGGTTGGCGATGATGGCGGCCAAGGCGGCGGATTTTCGACCAAGGGATTGTGAGGCACTTGGGGTTTTGGCGAGAGGAGCGCGGGAAACCTGGAAGACGTTTCAACAGTTTGGGAGGTTGTTGCAGAAACAAGGGGTGAAAATTAAAGAGCCGGATTTCCGACAGCGTGGTGAAATCTGCGCGAAGGCGATGTTGGTGGCCTTTGGTGACCGGTTGGCGGTGCGACGTGATCAGGGAAGTGCGGTGTGTCACGTTGTCGGAGGGCGGCGCGGGAAGTTGCATTCGAAGTCGGTGGTAAAACATTCCCCTCTCTTTTTGGCGGCGGAAATTATCGAGGTGGAGGGACGTGAACGGACGGTGACGCTTTCCCGGTGTGTCGAGATTGATGAGTCGTGGATCCCCGCGGGAGAAGTCGAGGAGAGCGAAAATGTTGTTTTTGATGAAATCGCGCGTCGGGTGGTGGCGGTGAGGCAGCGGGTGTTTCGGGGACTGGTGCTGGAGGAAAAACGGGGAGGAGACGTGGATCCGGATTTGGCGGGTGAGTTGCTGGCCGGGCGGGTCATTGCAGGTGAGTTGGCTTTGAAGAAGTGGGATGCCAAGGTGGAGCGTTGGATTGCCCGACTGGTATTTTTGAGTAAGGCGATGCCGGAGTTGGAGTTGCCCGGGTTTGATGGCACGGATCGCGAAACGGCGATCGCGCAGATCTGCGCGGGGGCGACTACTTTTAAGGAAGTGAAGGAGCGCGATCCCTGGCGGGTGCTCCACGAATGGCTTTCAGATCCGCAAAAACAGGCTTTGGAATCCTTTGCTCCTGAGAAGATTACCCTGGCGAACGGGGTGGGGACCCGGGTGCTCTATGCAGTGGGGAGTGAGCCGTGGTGTGAGGAGAAAGTACAGCAGCTTTATGGCGTGGCGGAGACGCCTGTCATTGCCAACGGATATCCCTTGGTGGTGAAGATTTTGGCTCCAAACCAACGGCCGTGGCAGGTGACGAGTGATCTTCCCGGATTTTGGGAGAGGGGATTTGCGCAGATGAAAAAAGATCTTGCCGGGCGCTATCCGAAACACAACTGGGACGGTCGGTAAGACTGGCTTACTGGGAGGAACCGACGATCACCCGCCGCCAGTCGCGACGAAATTCCTCGTTACGTGAGGCCAGATCTTCCGCCAGATCTTCGGCCACATTTGGAAGACCAACGAGCCAGGCAAAAGCGATGGCGTGCTTTTCATCACGGGCGTGTTCTTTAATCAGGCTTTCTGGTTTTAATTCCGACCAAGGGACGACGGTGCCGCCTTCGAGCTCAACTCCGGCAGAGTTTCCGGAAACCGGGGTGATTTTAGTCCCGTCTTTTTTCTCAGTGCTCCAGCTTCTTTGAGTGGCGAGGTCGTTGATGAAAGCGGAGCCATTTTTCTGGAGATACTTCCAAGCCCAGACGGCTTCCGCGGGAGCTTCCTTGGGTGCGTCTTCAAGGAGGGCGGCTATTTCATCGAAGCGGCATGCCTTGGCGTGCTGGGAGAGCAGGATGGTGGTTTTATCCCAGCCTCTGGGCTCTCTGAGGACGGGGAGATTCTGGAATCCTTTCCGAAGGCGGGCGAGGTGGGCCTGGCGTGCGCGGAGATTGTAGGCGGCGCGCCCTTTGGTGCGGAGGCTTTGAGATAATTCAGCAATCTTTCCGATTTGCTCGCTGGCCTCGGCGGCATTCACGGGGTTGGGGAAGTTCTTGAGGCGGCCGAGAATTTGGCCGTCTGCGAGGTAAATGTCGGCAATGTTTTGGTAGCTCCGGAACCAAGTGAGTTCCTCGGGCATGGATGCGCTGCGGACACTCGCGAAGGATGGGAGGGCGGCTTCCCATTGTCCCTGTTCCCATTGTTTGAGGGCGAGGGCGAAAGTGCTCATCCACTCTACGATTCCCTTTGGCTTATTTGGAAATTCATCGGCTTTCGGCGGGGGAATGCGTTCGAGGACTTCTGCGAATTTGCGAAACCGGCGGGCGAGGGATTTTTGCCTTTGGAGATTATCGAGATCAGAGAGGGATTTTGCCACGAGGCCTCTGGCGGCTCCGGGTCGCCCGGCAAGGGCGTTGACGACGGAGGCTTCAAAAGAGGACCAAACCTTTTCCATTCCCTTAACGGTGGGGTCCTCGGAAATAGCGATCAAAGTCCCGGAGGCATTGTCGTAGTCTCCGGATCCGGCCAGCTTTCGAGCCTCCAGCCATCGCTTCCGCATGCTGTTGCGATCTCCGCCGCTGGGGTTGAAGTAGGTTTCTTCCTCGTCTTGATTCACAGGAAAATCAGGGGAGGTCACGGGCGCTGGACCATCTTTTTTCCAAGGTTGCCAGATTGCGAGACCACCACAGACGAGCACCAGGAGGGTCACAAAAACCGCACCAAAGGAGCTGCTGTTGTTACGTCTTTTCAGCCGGGTTTGGCTGTGGATGGGAGTCGGGACGGTTTGCCCGATGGTGAGCTTCGCTTTCTCAAGCGCTTTCATCACCTGGCCGTAGCTGGCCCAGCGATGTTCGGGCTTGAAGGTCATCATGCGGTCGATGGCCTCACCGGTATTGGGGCTGATCCAGGGAGCGACTTTACAGAGTCTGGGAATGGTTTGTTTTGCGCGGCGAAGGATGCTGTTCGAAGTCGAAGTGGACTCAAAGGGAGGACGACCGGCGAGAGCGTGATACAGGGTCGCGCCGAAAGCGTAGATATCGCTGCGGAAGTCCTCGATACCGCGTTCGAGAGCTTCCGGTGGCACGTAGTATGGGGTCGCCCAAACTTCTTCGGCCTGGGCGCGGCCATCTTGGGTGATCAGGGCGAGGCCGAAGTCAAGGAGGCGGGCGCGTCCGTCTTGGTCGATGAGGATGTTCCCCGGTTTGACATCGCGGTGGATCATCCCGGCCTTTTTAGCGGCGTGGAGTCCGGCGGCGACCTGGGAGGCGATATCGAGGACTTCGTCTTCAGGGAGGGCTCCCTTTTTCGACATGATCCGCTCGAAGCTCCGGCCCTCCAGGAGTTCCATGACAAGGTAAAATCTCCCGTAGGCTCGACCCACGGCAAAGACTTTCACCACGTTCGGGTGACTGACTTGGGCGGTGAGACGGGCCTCGTTTTCGAAGGCCTGAATACGAATCTCGTCGTTACAATACTCCTCGTTGAGGACTTTGATGGCGACTTTGCGATCGAGGGTGGTGTCCCAACCCACGTAGATGATGCTCATGCCACCGATGGCGTAGCGTTGCTCAAGCCGGTAATTTCCAAATACGCGTTTGACCTTGGATTCTGCCGAGCAGAGCGGACAAACAACGGTGTCGAATGGGCTGAAGCTGGATGCGTCCAACAATCCGCCACATCCCTCGCAGGGTTCGTAGCTCTGCGCTTCGGCTGATGGATCGCTCACTCGGTGACAGCTACGTGGGCGGTTTTAACGACCTTCCATCATTTGTCCCATGGCTCCGCCCGGCGCAATGCCTTGAGATGGATCGTTCCAGGGAATGCTACCGTGTTCGTCGGTGCCTGAAGGCGGGACCGGTCGGTGCTCAACGGTCTTGGTGCTGGAGCAGGAAGCAAGAGCAATCGAGGCAAGCACTAGAACAAAAAGTTTCATGGGGCTACGTTAATCTTTTCCAATGAAGGGGCAAGGGCGATTTCACTGAAGCTGCTTATCCTTTTCCACGAGTGGTGGTTCGATGAGGGGCTGGCGTTTTTCTTGGTAAATTCGATCACTTCGGAGGCGATTTCGTTGCCGGTGGCGGTCTCAATTCCTTCCCGCCCAAGGGCCGAATTCACCTCCACGTTGACGGGGGAGTCTGCGATCCTGTGACATTTGGCCGGAGAGCCGGCGCCATGATTTTTTGGAAATTTCTGAACAAATCCAGGTCCGGGGAGTCTTTAGCTTCGTATCCCGATATGGTCGATCAATCGCACTTCTCCGTAAAAACAAGCCGTGGCAAGAACTGCTGGCTTGGTGACACGAGTGATAGGTTGCAGCGTCTCGGCGTCGACGAACTGGAGATAGTCGATCGAAAAATCCTCCGGGGCATTTCCGAGCAGGTGGGTGCGGGCCGCATTGAGGTAGACCGAGGGATCTTGTTCTCCGGTGACTGCGAGGTCCCGGGCGGCCATGAGGGCGCGGCGAATACGCGGGGCGTCCTGACGTTGCTCTCGTGTCAGCCGGGAATTCCGGGAGGAGAGGGCAAGGCCGCCCTCTTCTCGAACAGTGGCATGGCCGACGATTTCGACAGGGACATTCAAGTCGCGGACCATTCTTCGGATCAAGGCAAGTTGCTGGAAGTCCTTGTTTCCGAAAATGGCAAAGTCCGGTTGGATCACGTTGAAGAGCTTGAGGACAATCGTCAGGACACCATCGAAGTGTCCCGGGCGGCTCGACCCGCAAAGGTGCCGGGTGAGCAAGGACTCGGTGAGGAGGACCGAGTGATCGGGATGGTAAAGAGCCTCTTTTTCCGGAGTAAAGGCGATGTCGACACCTTCGGCTTCGCAGAGCTTAAGATCCTCTTTGAGGGGTTGAGGGTAGTTGGTGAGGTCGCTGACGCGGTCGAACTGGATCGGATTGACGAAGATCGAGATGACCACGGTGCCGGTGGGGCCGACCAGTTGACGGGCTTTGCGGAGGAGCGCAAGATGCCCCTCATGGAGGGCTCCCATGGTCGGGACAATCGCAAGAGGGCCGGGGTGTTCCCTGATCAAGTCCTTTACGGTATTGACGTCCGATATCGCTTTAATCATTACGCTAGTGTTGTGAGGGATTCGCAATATTCCATGAAAATAATTTCAAGATTCCTGTTTTTGATGGCGGCGTTTTCGTTGCCCGTTTCATCCGTAGCGTATGGGCAGAAAGAACGAGAGAGTTTTGAGGTGACAGGAATCGATGTGCAGCGGGGCTTTCGGGAGTTTTATGCCCCCCCGGCGACAGAATTGGAGGTGAATGAGAAGCGCATGGCGCGCCCGACCTCTGAGAATGCCGGGATCGATCAGGATATGACGACCACCAGGAGAGGTCTTTCTGGTGAAATAAGGAAGTTTATTGAAGCTTACTCCGCGAAAGATGGCTACGACCTTGTCATTGAGGCTTCGGCTCACTCAACCATCCTTGATCCTCGGAGGGAAGGGGGGCGTTAATCTTACCGATAAAATCATTAAGAGCCTCAGTAGGGATGCCCCAAAGGGCAGAAAAAAAATTGAGCCATGATCTGATGGTTGACGTCAGTTCCGTAATTCTTCATAAATCACCCCGCAAGCAGCGCCCGAACACTATAAATATGAAAATGTCATTCCTCACCGTCCTCGCCGGTCTTCTTTTTTTCACCACTTTGGTCCAGGGGCAGCAGCGTCTCAAAATGGCCACGGTAAGTATGGAGCCTGTCTCTTATACACATCTCCGAGCCCACGAGACCGAGGCTGATC
>CAJXVQ010000440.1 GCA_913060685.1 uncultured Verrucomicrobiales bacterium | reverse complement strand
TCTACACAGAGTAGATCGTCGGCAGCGTCAGATGTGTATAAGAGACAGAGTTAACACTATTGGCGGGACTTGCTTTGAGTCCCATGGGATGGGCTCAGGATTCGGATCCATTTGCGACGGGTGGTGGCGGGGGTGATTCTGATCCGTTCGGGACTGGAAGACCAGCGGCGGTGGAGGTTGCACCGGGGGCGGAGGGAATGACTTTGACTCTGGAGGTGTTCTCGGTGCCGATGGCGAAGGTGGCGGAAATGAAGCGGAGGAAGATGAATGGGAATTCGTTTTATGAGGCAGTGCTGGAGGAGGTGAAAGCGGGGAAGGGGACGCAGGATAAGTTGCTGGAAGTGCGGACGGTGGATGGGCAGACGGTGACGGTGGAGCAGGTGAGGGAGTATATCTATGCGACCGAGTATGAACCGCCCGAGATGGGGGTTCTTCCAGCGAAACTACCGGAGGGTTTTAAGGGTTTTGATCAGTTTATTACGCCGGCAATGCCTACGGCATTTGATACCAGGAACCTTGGGGATACGTTGGAGGTGACGCTGAATCGATCCGCGGATCATCCGGGAGCGATTTTTGGTCGGGTGACCTTTTCGCATGCGAGCCTGGAGGGAATGCTGGTGTGGGGTGAGGAGGAATCGAAAGTGGAGATGCCGAATTTCAGTGTGCAGAGGATTAACTCGGCGGTGAATCTGCGGGTGAATGAACCCCTGATGCTGGGGACGCTTGCTGACCCGTCTGTAAAGCCGGATAAGGAGGGGCATGCGTGGGTGGCCTTTGCAACAGTCTATGAAGAGGAGGTGAGTGGAGAGAGTGAGGTGAAATGAGATTTTCTGAATCTTTGACGTTGCTTTGACACATGGGTGGGGGAAGTGGGGCAAGGTGTGTTCGCTATGAAAACAAACACATTGAAGAATATGGCGCTTTGCGGGGCCTTGATTGGCTTTCCGGGAGGATTGGTCGCTCAGGAGGATCCTTTTGCGGAACGGGATCCTTTTGCGGAACGCAAAGATGATCCGAAGGAGGAGGTGAAGCCTGTGACGATCAAGGTCGTCTATGAGGTTTTTTCACTTCCGATGAAGCAAGCGGCGGCGATTCAGAGATCCGGGGTTTCTGATTCAGTGTTTTACGCGAAGATGCTGGCAGGCTTGAAGGACAAGTCAGTGAAGCAGGAGAGCTTCCTGATGGTGCGTTCAGATCCAGGTCAACAGGTCAAGAATGAACAGATTCAGGAATATATTTACCCGACAGAGTATAATCCCCCCGAACTTCCAAATATGGTGGCAAATACCGAGAAATCCGACGATGGCAAGAATGCTAAAAGTGGAATCTTCCCGGTGACCCCGGCGACTCCCACTGCGTATGAAACCAGAAATTTGGGAGAGACTTTGGAGGTTGAAGCGATGTCTGCAGCGGATGGGAAAACGATTGACCTGAGAATTGCGCCGACACGTGTTTCATTGATTCAAAGAATGGCAATTGGACAAGGGGTCTCAAAATTGGAGATGCCGTATTTTTCCAATCCACACATAAAGACGATGATTGCGGCGAGGTCTGGCAAGCCGGCATATTTGGGGACAGTGAGTGCTCCCCCGGCCTTGCAACCGGAGGGCAAAGAACAGGAGGTTTTCTTTGCCTTTGTCACAGCGACCCATGTCTCCCAGTAAAAAATCCAAACTGTATTTTAAGATGAAAATGAAAAATTCAATGAGGTTGG
The DNA here is from genome assembly GCA_913060685.1 of uncultured Verrucomicrobiales bacterium. Classification (GTDB taxonomy): domain Bacteria; phylum Verrucomicrobiota; class Verrucomicrobiia; order Verrucomicrobiales; family Akkermansiaceae; genus SW10. The sequence goes on along the minus strand of CAJXVQ010000440.1, from coordinate 4,129 downwards.
TCGGTGCCATGTTTTTGGCTTCTGCACCGCTGAACGCCCAAGGAGAAAATCCGAGAGTCTTACAAGTGGTGTATGAGGTCTTTTCTCTGAATCAGAGCGATGCTGCGGCCTCCCAGCGAGAGGCGCTGACGGATCGTGAGATCTACGCCAAGATGGTGGCAGGTCTGGATGGTGGAAAAGTAAAGCAGGAAAAGCTTCAGGCGATCCGGAGTCAATCAGGACAGAGAGCAAGCTCGGAGCATATCAGCGAGTTCATTTATGCGACTGAATTTGAACCGCCCGAGTTGCCAAATTCGGTTGGAGTTTCGGTGAATAGTCCTGCGGTGACAAAGGAAAAACCGAGTGGGAAAGAGGTGATTGAAGCTCTTAAAAGTGGGCCGGGATGGTCCCAGGGGCCTTTTCCGGTGACGCCGACAATGGGGACGGCGTTTGACACACGGCACGTCGGTGATTCCCTTGAGGTGGAAGCTATTGCTGGAGCAGGAGTTCCCGTGATTGTGTCACTTCGGCTGGCTGTGAACCATGCCGATCTGGTGGGCTATGAAGCATGGGGCCAGGGGGTAGCGGAGGCAAAAATGCCACGATTCTCGATCAAGCAGGTTCGCACCGCTTTAACGGTTCAGTCCGCGGTGCCTACTCTGGTAGGGACGATTTCGCCCAGCCCGGACGCGCAGGCGGAAAAGGGTGAAGCGCGGGTTTGGTTCGCCTTTGTCACCGCGACTATTGTAGAAGTGAAGGAGTAAACTTCTTTGATGGGGAAAATCTACTTTGGTCTCGTGCTCACGCTGCTGGTATCACTTTTGGTGATCCTGGCCGGTGCCCTTTTGTCACGGCGACCCATGACGAGAGTGACCGGGGTGGATCGTGAGTTGCTCCAGGATTTGGTCATTGAAATTGAGACTTTGATTTTAGCCTGGGAAAAGGAGCGAGAGGAAGGTTTGGAGTCGCTGGCTTTTCAAATTAGCCGACCGCTGCCTGAAGAGGTTGAAGAGCAACTGACCGGATTTGCTGGGGTGCGTGGGGCCTTTCTCTATAGAGACGGTCGTCCTGGAAAGAAGTGGATTTTACTTGGGGCGCTCGATTCAAGGACGCCGGCGGAAGTGGTGGTGGAGGATCGGAAAACTCCCCTAATTCGCGAGCGTGCCGTGGTGATTCCCAAGGGGATGTTCGAAGGGGTGACCTTCGGACAATCCGGACAGATTGATAATGACGAGGGGACCTTTCACGGTTGGTGGTTCTCGCCTCTGCAGGGAAGCGTGGTTTTGTTTCTGGTCGAGAATGAGGTCATGGAAGATGTGATGCTGGCTGCGGTGCGCGAGAGCGGGCGGGAGGCTTTTTCCAGAGTTCAATTGGCGGGAGAAGTGATGGTGGGATCTTATCAAGGGGTGGATGTTTTAGGAGAAGGCCATGCAGAACGTCAGGCGGCAATGGAGACCGGGCGGGGTGACATTTCGGTCCGGGCGTGGGATCGCCGGGTGAGTGGGAGTGAGTTTCATTGGGATACGATGTTTGGAGCGATGGGTTTGGCGGTGGTGATCGCGGGGATGGGATTGGTGCTCTTCTTTTCCCAGCGGCGGACGTGGCATGAGTCGGAGAGCCGCGTGTCATTTGTCAATCGAGTCTCCCACGAATTGGGAACTCCTTTGACCAATATGACTTTAAATTTGGAGTTGGCTTCCCGCTCACTGCGATCCAAGCCGGAGTTGGCAGGGCAAAGGCTGGAAAAGGTGCGTGAAGAGGTTTCGAGGTTGGGTAGAATGGTGACGAACGTTCTGACTCATTCCAAGAAAGGGCGGGAGGGAATTCAGTCGCGTCGGGTGACCTGTGATCCGGACCTGGTGATCTCAGGGGTGATTGAGCAATTTCGACCCGCTTTGGAGCGACGTGAGATTGAGGTGGAGTGGAAACCGGTCGGGGCAGGTGAGATGCTGGTGGATGCCGACTCGCTTTCGCAGGTTGTCTGGAATTTGATTTCGAACGTTGAGAAGTACGCTTCAAGCGGGAAGTGGTTGGGCGTGAGCGTGGAGATCGACGGCGAGGATCTGAAGGTTCGGGTTTGTGACCGGGGTGAGGGGATCGCGAAAGGGAAGCGGGGGAGGGTTTTTAATCCCTTTGAGCGTCTGCAGGATACGGCGAGCGAGGGGGTGAGCGGGACTGGATTGGGTTTGTCGATTTCACGGGATTTGGCCGCGGCGATGGGAGGAGAACTTGATTTGGTCGAGGACCCGGAGATGACGATTTTTGAACTGACAATCCCTATGAAAAAACGATGAAAATTCTCCTGACTGAAGATGATCCCTTGACGCTGGAGGCGCTGGGCGAATTGCTGCATCTCGAGGGGTTCGAGGTGGTGGAAGCGAGTGATGGTGAGATGGCTCTTCGGCTTTGGGACGAGGTGAAACCGGATTTGGTGTGTCTCGATATTATGATGCCGGGAATGGATGGGTACGAGGTGTGTCGTAGATTGCGTGAGAAAGATTCCCGGACACCGATTCTGTTTCTTTCCGCGAAGAGTGAAGAACGCGATGTCGTCGCCGGTTTTGAACTGGGGGCGGATGATTTCATCCGGAAGCCCTTCACGACGGGTGAGGTGATGGCGAGGATCCGGTCGGCACTGCGGCGGGCTTATCCGGAGAAGGGGAGTCGGAGAATCAAGATGGCGGATCTGGTGGTTTGGCCGGATGAATTACGAGCCGAGCAGGCGGGGCGGGGAATTGAGCTGACTTTGCGAGAGGTGAAGATGCTGCTTTTGCTGGAGGAGAAAAAGAATCTGCCAGTTTCGCGGGATGAGTTTTTGGACCGATGCTGGGGGATGGACTATTTTCCGGATTCGCGGACCCTGGATCAGCATGTTCATATGTTGCGTAAGAAGATTGCGGGTGGCAGTGAGTTGATTGAGACGGTTCGGGGGGTGGGATATCGATTTCGAGCTTAGAATGGAGGACGGGGCTTTTGGGTATGAGCACCTTGGCTTTTAGCGATTAGCGGTTGGCTCTTAGCCCAATCGACCGGCCTCCCCCTCCGGGTAAAAGCTAAGAGCCAACCGCTAATCGCTAATAGCCGACTCCGCAAACCTCGAAACGGTTTTGCCTATCGATCTGATTTCCCGCTTTTGCGAGGGAGGAAGAAACGGCTGGCGATTTGGGAGTGGCGGGGCACAGTGTCCCCAGATGAATAGTGACGAAGTTCAGTGCCCCTCATGCGGGGAGTGGTTTGCGATTTCACCGGTCGCGCCGGAGGATTACGGGAGCCAGTTGGACTATGATTGCGAGGTCTGTTGACGACCAATGGTGCTCATGGTCGATGAGCAGGGAGGGGTGATCGCAAGCGGTGGCTATTAGGATGCAGGAGAAGGTCTCGGTGGTTTTTCCGGTGGGGCCCGGAGTGGCTCAAGCAGGGTTGGCCTTGCGTGATCTTTTGGCTCAGACATGGGAGAATCTGGAAGTGGTGGCGGTGTTGAACGGATGCCTGCCGGAGGTGCGGGCGGAGTTTTTGGAGGTGCGGGATGACCGTTTGCGGGTGATCGATCTGGGCGGAGAGGGGCGCTTGCTGGATGCCCTGGAGGTGGCGGTGGTGGAGAGTCGCGGAAAATGGCTGGCGCGCATGGATAGCGATGATCGTTGTGATGCGGCGAGGATTGCACAGCAGGTGGCGCTTTTGGAATCGGACGAATGTGAGGTGGCGAGTTGCGGGATTGCGCTGTGTGGAGCCCTGGGTGACGGGATGCAGAGATATGTCGATTGGGTGAATGATCTGGATTCGGCGGAAGGGGTTTCGCGGGAACGGTTTGTCGAGAGTCCGGTGGTGCAACCGACGGTGATGATGGCGAAAGGGTTGTTTTTGGAAGTGGGAGGCTATTTGCGAAATGGTCTGGCGGAGGATTATGATCTCTGGCTTCGCTTGCTGGAGAAAGGGGCGCGTTTTGGGAAGGTGCCCGGCAAACTCTACCAATGGCATGATCGTAATGACCGCTTGACCCGGAGTGATCCCCGATTTGGACAGAAGAAGATGCTTGAGTTGAAGGCCGGGGCTTTGGCTCGTCTGCCGGAGGTGGTGGAGCGGGGCGTGGTGATTTCAGGGGCTGTCTCTTATACACATCTGACGCTGCCGACGATCTACTCTGTGTAGA
>CAJXVQ010000439.1 GCA_913060685.1 uncultured Verrucomicrobiales bacterium | reverse complement strand
TCTACACAGAGTAGATCGTCGGCAGCGTCAGATGTGTATAAGAGACAGCACTGATAGAGTTCAAGTGGGTGGAGACGGATGCTAAGACAGCGGGAGCATTTGTGCCGGAACCCGCCGCGGCTTCTCCGGGAATTGATCACGGGGCGCCCTCGTCCGAGGAGCCGGGATTTGCGCCAACGCGAATCTCGTGGGGTTCGTGTTTTCGGGAATCCAATCCCTGTCCGATGTTGGATCGCCTGGCGGCGGAAAAGCCGGAACTCTATCTCGCTCTGGGAGATAATATTTATGGCGACACCAAGGACATGGGCGTGTTGCGCATGAAGTATCGTCGTCTTACCCGGCAGCCGGGATGGCAGGCCTTGACCAAGGTCGCCCGGGTGATGGGGACCTGGGATGACCACGACTACGGTGCCGATGATTCGGGGATCAATTACAAACCCCGAAAGGCTTCGAAGGAGATCTTTTTGGACTTCTTCGATGAGCCGGCGGGGAGTGAACGCCGGAAGAGAGAGGGGGTGTATACCTCAACGATATTGGGAGAAGGAGATCGCAAGGTGCAGATCTTGATGTTGGATTTGCGATCCTTTCGTTCCGCGATTGCGAAGGCCAAACCCAAGGCCTATCCGGAGTTGGGTGGGTATCGCCCGCTGCGGGACGACGAAGAGCAGGTAATGCTCGGTGAGGCTCAGTGGAAGTGGCTCGAGGGGGAATTGCAGAAGCCGGCAGCCGTGCGTTTGATCGGCCTCTCGACCCAGTTGGGAACGGCACACAATGGCTATGAAGCGTGGGCAAATTTGCCGAAAGAGCAGGAGCGATTTTTGAAGCTGTTGGAGAAAACCAAGTCCGAAGGAGTGGTCTTGCTTTCGGGTGACACCCATTGGGCGGAGGTGAGTCTCATTGAGCGTCCCGGCCTCTACCCCTTGTATGATTTGACCTCAAGCAGCTTGAACCAAAAATGGGATCCGGCCGGGGCAAATCCAAATCGGATCGGGAAAGCCTATACCAAGGCGAATGCCGGGATCATGGACATTGATTGGGAGAAAAGAGTCTTGAAAACCCGCATCATCGATCAATGGGGAGCGTCGCGAATTGCTTTGGAGATTCCTTTGGCTGAATTGAAATTTCGCAAAGCGACCCGGGTTGGAAAATTCGAAGGAGAGTGGGAATCCTCTTTCGGATTGTTGAAGATTGCCAAAGAGGGCGATCGTTGGATTGGAACTTATCCCAATGGGAAATGTGCCCTTCGGAAAGTCGGCGAAGCTTTCGAAGGTCAATGGACCGACAAAGCCAAGGGCGGAAAGTGTCGCTTCAAAGTGACCCGTTGCGGGCGATTTCTACAAGGAGCTTATGGCCGGGGTGAAGGCCCGCTAAGCTTGCCATGGCCGGGCTGGCGGAAGGATGCCAGGGGCGTGAAGTTTTGAGAATAATTTGAATAGCTTCCGACGAGCCAAAGATCGATTTAGTGAATTTGTGAAATTGTGTGATCCAATCCTCTCGTCTTTTCCGCATCACTAGGGGAAGACCATGAAGACGACTACCCATACAAAAAACCGCCCCGGATCTCGCTTGTTCACCAAAACACAGTGCCTCCTCCCATTGATCGCTCTTAGCTCACTGGCATCTTGCAGCACTCATTTCGTGAATACCAAATATTCCGAACCGATGCCCATCAATCAGTCGGGCTTCGGTCGAGGAGGCTTGCAGGGAAGCTCCGAGGAGTCAGACAGTTCCAAATCATTCCCGTTCTTCCGGATCACCACTTTGTTTTAATCGGATGGGGGGAGTTTGCCTGCCAGCGCTCGAGTGGCTCTGAACAAACTCCGGGAAAGCAGCTTTGAGCCTTCGTACGAGATGATCGAAGAGGCTCTCACCGAGATCAAGGTGACGCGATCAATCGAAAATATTGTTGGCCACTTCGGGTGGGAGCGTAGGAACGGAAGATCACATTAGCCACCGGTGAGCCGGGGGGAGCAATGGCACTCTTAAAGACCATTCCTGATTGCTCGCTTGCTGCGTTTGCCCAACGAATAAGATCCTCTGAAACCTGGAGGGTGAGCCTGGTGTCATCTGTGCGAAGGTCACGGAAATAACTCACGGTGTAGTGTCCATCATCATCAAGAAGGAAAGAAATTGGATGTGGCGATTCCTGCTTGGGATCACTTCCCGTTGCAAACTCGAGGAGGTCATTGATGCCATCCGCATCGCTATCCATCGTTTCAGGATCACCGGCAAGACCGTTTTCAGTCTTCCACGATTCAACGGAAAGCGGCTCGGTGAAGAGGATGGTAAAGGTTGCTTCAGCTGTTCCGGCTTCGTTACTTGCTGTCACCGTATAGTCTTTACGACCGCTGGCAGGAACAGGTCGCTGCGCGTTGACTGCGAGATCAAAAATAAGGTCATCGTCTTCCAGAGTGACGTTGTGAACTTCAGCCGAAATCACGTTTTCTCCTTCCACCAGAAACGAGGGATCGATCGCGAATGTTTGATACGTCGGCACTTCGAGGGATGAAAGTGCCGGGGTGAGAGGGTCGATGGCTCCGTCAGGGAGGTTTTCGCGAATGATTTCCTGTCCGTTGAGATAGACGACGGCGCCATCGTCCGCCATGAGTTCGACGGAGAGATGATCGATTTCATCGGCATCCCGTACATAGAAGATTTTTTGGAAATTGGCGGTGACCCCGGAGTTTTCGGGGATTTCTCCGGCGACGAGTTCGTTGCCAAATCCGAGAGGGGCAGACCCGGCTCGAAGCATAAAATAATCAGGTTCGAGCCACCCCGGAGCAAGTCCGTCCGGAACAAAGATGTAGCGCCAATAGCTTCCCTTCGGAAATCCCGACAGCAAGGGAGTGAAAGTGGTCGAGCGATACTTCGCGGGTGGAATTTCCGAACTGTACGATTCAAAAAAGCTGAGATAGGGGACGATGTGCTTTCGATAGATCCGAACTTCCTCACCTGGAAAAATGGCTGTTTGGTCGCTTCCGAAATACGAAAATGCTGGAGGTAAGATCAATTGAGCGAGGCTTTTCACTTTTGAATAGGTGCCTTCGGCTTCAAGCCAGAATCGGAAGCTTCGGGCATCGACGGGAACAGTCAGCTCGATGCTTCCGCTCGCACCCTGGACTTCGCCAATGCCATCTGAAATCATGAGCGCCACCTCACGGGAAATCTCCCATTTCAAGGTTACTTGATCACCGGGTGAGGCATGGGGAGGGTCGAAATAAAAATCGACAATACGAAGGGAGCCTTCGCCTGGAGTACCGCTGCCTTGGGCCTCGCCATAGTCAAAATTGGTGAACCAGTTGCCCGGATCGTCGGACGGTTCCTTGGGATCAATCCTTTCCCAAGGATGGAAAATGTCTCCAAATTCAGGAAGAGTCGAAGAAGAAACCCTTTCAAAGACCCGGCCATAGGGATCGAGAAGGGATGACGAAAATTCAAAGTCGTAAGTTCCTTCGCTCTGGGGATTTTCAACCTGTCCAATGACGGGGCGGGTTCCGGGCCAGACCTCTGAGAATGAGGGATGGTGATTAACGACGAGAGCATGGCCGCCAGCTTCCAGGAGAGGTTCCAAGGAATCGGCAAAGGCAAAGAAAGAGGTTCCGATGAGCTGGATGCCATCGAGATCGAGCGTTTCCACTCCGCAGTTCTGCACCTCAAAAAAACGGTAGGGTTCAACGGGGAACGTTCCGTGGTAGGACCAAAAAACTTCCGTAATGGCGATCGTGGGAAGCGGGGGAAGGAGAGTGTCCTCGGCGAGGACCACGATCTCGACGGTTCTTGACGAGTCTCCGCCGGCATTGCTGGTTTTAAGAATGACCGGAATGATTGTGTCAACGGGTTGGGATCGCCATGCGCCGAGTTCAAATTGGTAGGTCAACGAATCGGAGAAGGTCTCGATGGCGAGAACATTGGCCCCGTCGTTAAAAAGAGCAGGATCAATTCGAAGGTCTCCCGTAAATTCCCGGGCGATACCATAAGGGCTTCCCGAATCAAATATCGTGACTCCGTTGAGTGTGGCCACAAAAAACTTTCCGGTGGTGAGTCGAAGGACTCCGGCAGCCAGGCGATCGGGATCGGTCACCTCAAAGCTTGTCCGGTATTTGCCCTTTCCGACAAAGAGAGGAGGGGTATCAATCCAATCGGCATCGTCAAAACCGACTTCCCGCCAATCGGCGGCCGGTGAATCGGAAGCCATCTTCCAGGTGTCGGATGCGGTGACGAGGTTGAGGTTGGTCGGGATGAAGACAGAAGGAGGGGAGCTGCTTGTCACCGGGAGTCCTTCGAGGTCGATCACTTGGGCTGAACCTTCCGTGGTCCAGCGCAAAATGCTTTGGCCGCCGGTTGCGATGGTGGCGGGTGATGCTGAGAAAGAGTTCACCGCCGGTCCCACCAAAATGTTGATCACTTGCCGGGCCTCGGCGAATTCGTTCCAAACCCTGAGTGTGACCGTTTGATTGAGAGTGGGACGGAGAATTGTGGAGCCGCTGGCTTCCACCCGTGAGCTATGATCGGAGGATGTGTCAAGAGTGACCGAGGTTCCGTTTTCAGTCTCCCAGGTGATGGTGACGGATTCTCCGTTGGCGATGACTTCCGCTGTTGTTGTAAAGGAATGAATCCTTGGAAGAAGACCACCTTCGCTGTTTGCGGCATTGGGCGTGGCGCTTACCAGGACGGTGGCTTCGCCTCCATCGGAAGGGTTTCCGAAAGACCGGAGAGCACGCAGGGCGGGAAATTGAGGACGAAATTCATCCCTTACGGTGACCCCGTCGCTGGAAACCAGGGCGAGGTATTCGCCATCACCCGCATCGAGTTTGAAATTGAGGTGCTCCTGACCATCGAGGAGTTCGTTGCGATCGGAAGCAAATACGATGGCATAGCCTCCCGCTGGAATGAAAAAACTGCGGGTGAATTCCCACTTTGTCAGGAGTTCCGGATCGTCGGTGAGGAAGGATCCCTCAAGGTCGATCTCCTCTGATCCCGTGTTGTGGAGTTCGATCCAATCGTAGGCCAAGCTGTTTGCGGCAAGGAACCCGTTTTGATTATTTTTGGAAACGATCTCGTTCAGCACGATTTCTGCATTGGCCTTTAAACCAAAAAGCAGAAGAAGTCCTCCATAGGCAAAAACGAGAAGATTCATCCCCCGACTGTCTCACCCTACACTTTGGGTGGCAAGAACGCGTTTTCTCACTGCAAATTCCCGCTATACTGAGTATTTCCCGTGCCATTCACGATAGATCTTCGGACAACCACCCCGGAAAACGTTGGTGTCGCTCACAGGCATACCCGCGGATTCGAGGTGCTTGTCGATCGCAGCGTTGTGTTCGAGCACCTTGTCTTTCTAAGTGCCCTGGACCACTCCCATGACGTTGACATCCCCCCTCTAATAACGGCCTGAAGCGCTCAACCCAAAAAACAAATTCCTGGCAGCGGACCCACAGTAGAGGGTGCAAGCCAGATTGGTGAGAGCCGTTCCAATGAAGCAAACGTCACTATTGGACATGGGAGGAAGATCTCGTGTTTTCAGGTTGCTACCATAGGGAGTTTCCACTTGAATGGTCGGTGGTCGATTAAGAATCGACCCATAACCCATCAAACAAACCTATGCGAAAAATTCTTAAAAATCTAGCCCTTGCACTTCTTGCGACGGGCTCTGTTTCGGCGGCCCCGATCACTTGGGATGCTCCCATCGTGAATACAACCGCTTCCGATATCATCACGGAGGGGACTCTTCACTTCTCTTCAAACTCGGCCGGTCCTACCGATCAAACGATTAACGGGGTGACTTTCGCCGCTGATGGCGCGGGGCCCCTGGGATCGAATGCCAGCGGGACATTCTATACCGCAG
>CAJXVQ010000438.1 GCA_913060685.1 uncultured Verrucomicrobiales bacterium | reverse complement strand
TCTACACAGAGTAGATCGTCGGCAGCGTCAGATGTGTATAAGAGACAGGGATAGAGTCCTTGCTGCTGAAACTGTGACAGCACAATTTTTGATCTCTCCGGAAACCAATTCTGCAGCAGATCATTTCTCAAAGCCTCAAATTCATTGGAAACAGTATACGGGGTTGATTTGCGATAGTCTCCCCATCGAGCCGACTCGGCAATCAGAGCGGATTCAATCTCCCCGGTGAGCTCCATCCAAAGTGAACCCGGGACGTTACGCTCGGGATAAAGCGGATCCCACCGGGGATTCTCAGGATCAACGTGCAGCACCCCGCCGTTGAAGAACGCTTTGTGAAGCTGATCCGCAAAGAGTCGTCGATACTCCGGATTGGATCTCAGCGCATGATGAAATTTGGTCGGTGAATCATCGTCGCGCCCATGAGGAGTCGTCCGATTCAGACTCACTGAATTTTTCATTCCGTGCTCGTTGTCCCAGTCATAGAACTTCCATCCACCACTGGCACCACTTCGGTCATAGCCCATGTAAAAGTTACCCGGCCAATCGTCCGCCGCCGCGTACATGTTGTGGATCATATAATCGATGAGCATTTCCACATCAATTGCCTCAACCACCGCAGCATAGTCCTCCGGATTGGCAAGATCACGATAGCCGGCATTCCAGTTGTTCGGGTCATTTTGAATCAACGCAAGAAGCTCACGATAGGCTGTGATATTTCCATCGAGCACCTCCTCATGATTTTTAATGGCATCCCAGTTCTCCTTGTCTCCCCCGTAGTGGGATTCCCCGTGGGCCGCGTCCGGTCGCTCGGTCGGATTATAGACTCCCCAGTAGAGCCCGTTGAGAAACAAGTGGACCCAATTACTGTCAGGCGAGGCATGGCCCATACGACGATGAGTCTCACGAGCCCAGGCATCTCTCACAAACTGCCCCATCCGGTTTCGCTCCGAGTTGTAGACCCACCCGTCCTGTGAATTTGAGCGCAGGACAAGGGTGTCAAACTCAGACGGACTATCCTCCCCAAAAAAGGGATAGCGGAGCTTCGACTCGCCATAGATTCCCCGAAACGCCAACCGGAGTGAATGCTTGGGATTTGCCGAAGCATTTCGCGAGGTGTTCCCTTGAATCCTGACTCCGCAATCAATTTGAAACGGTTCCCCCTCGAAGCCCTCCGGAAAGATCAATTCAGCGGAACAAGCTCGCTCCCAAGCCGCCCCCCGGGCAGTGCTGTTCCGATAGATTCCTGAAGGGCCAAACCAATCATCAACGTCCATCACCAAAGACATCGCGGGAAGCTCCAGCAAGGCCTCACGGACCACCGCTTTCGCCTCTTCGATTTCAAGGTCCGGGTCACCCGCGACCAATGCCAAATGGGAAGGATCATCCTCCATCCCATAATCAGAGCCCGTCCAGTTCGATGGAAAACCGACGGGATCGGCAGGCTGATCGACAACATCTCCAACAAAGAGATAGGTCTGGGTATCGACATTGCTTGGCTGAAAGCCCTCCTTGAAGGCCGTAGCTCGCAGCGTCGTTGTTCCCGTGACAGAAACCCCGGCCCCTCCCGGGTAGTCCATGCCGTTGGCAAGAGTGGGTTCCGATCCATCAATCGTGTAGCGGATTGTGGCCTCGGCATGACGGGTCTCAATCGTGACCCATATCGGAGCATCGTAAAACCCACGATCCGGATGAAATGAGGTATCCCCGACAAAGCCCGCATAGCCCGCGGCGCCATTGCTCGTCGAAGGAGTCGGTTGTTCCAGGTATCCCGCCCCAAGGGGAATTTCGCTTCCAAAAAAGCCGTAGCTCACATCGGTTTCCTGCGGGGGGAATTCCTGAAATTCACTGGCAACTTCAAATCCACCGTCGGCATTGGGTTTCAGCAGAGCCAGATCGCCTCCACTTTTACTCAATTTAAAATCAACATGGAGATTCCCCTGGGGATCGACATACCCGTCCTTCCCGGAGGCGAAAACCACCAAAAATTCATTGGGCGCAAGCGAAAGAGACGGAAACAGCCACCCTCCCGTTTGCTCTCTTGAAGGAGTCAATGACCACCCTTCAAGATCAACACTTTCTGTCGTGGAGTTCCAAATTTCAATCCAATCAGAGGAATCTCCATCCCCGTCATTCAGGGAATCATCATTCGACGCCATGAACTCACTGATCACCACTTCATTCAAAACCAAAGGAGGTGTGACTGAGCCCTCCCGCAATTGGTAGGCATTCAAGAACTGTGACCCTGTGCCGGCATCAAAGGTCAGGGTCTGAGTCGTAGCATCGGCGGTGAAAACTCCCGTCGCATAGACCGGCTCACCGGTTTCGTTCAAAGTGACACTCGCTCCCGCCCCATCAAGAATGGTCACACTCCGGTTCACCGTATTGTGATAGTAGAAAAATTGAACCTCGTAATGCAATCCAGCCGTCAAGCCGGTCAATTGTGCCGTTTGAGGATTCACGCCACTCCGATAGGCGATCGTGTCCGAAAGCTCGTTGATTCCCGGTCCTGGCAATTTCCCATTCTCACCCGTGTTATAACTCAAGCCCACAAGATGAGCCGGGGTTTCCGACGCGGTGAAATCGATCGCAAGAAATGGAACACCGTTGACGACCGGAGAGGTAGCAGAACCATTTCCGAAGTTACACGCCTCGAGCAAGGTTCCTTCGTTGCTCACGACCTCACCACCAGACACAACGCCACTCGTCCACGAAATGGACGCCGCAAGGCCTGCTTCTGTTGCATTCACAGACAGAACCAAGCTGATCAAAAATGGACGAGAAAGAGGCATGATCGATGTTCTTGATCTCAAAAACGACAGCTGTTCGCAAACAATATTCCCGATATCCCACAGTCACTTCCGCCCGATCTGCGGGACTGGATCTCTAAAGCTCATCTGATCCACTTTGTCATGACTGCCGTCGATACACTCGATCCAAGCGACCCTGTTTCTGTTAAAGTTGGCTCTCCCCGCACACACCCCACCAGCGGGGCTGCCGCCCTTCATCGGCAAGAACATTTTATTTGACTGTCCACCATTGATCAATGGTTCGAGCCCCCCGATCGTGCCGCCACGATGGAAGCCGGCATCATTGCATGGAAAAGGGAAACCATGCCCGGCTCCCGTCCCAGTTCCCCCGGATCCGGGCGGGGACCTGCTCATTCCATCTTGACCCTCCCATCCCATCGGCACCAAGCTCTCCTCACAAGGGAAAAGAAGGCGTGGATAAATCAACGTTTTACTTCGGCTTCCTGTCATTCCTGAATTAATCGTTTTACCAATCACATCACCATGAACTCATCCATCCTCAAAGCACTCCTCCTGGCCGCACTGGTCGTTTCGCCACCCCTTCATGCCGAAGACGCCCCCGCAAAGGCGATTCTTGTCAAGAGTGGTCAGAAGATCGCCTTCCTCGGTGATTCCATCACCGCCGCCGGAGCACGCAAAGGTGGCTACTGCCAGCTCGTGCTCGAGGGACTGAAGAAGGAAGGCATCGAGGGCACCGGCGTCTTTGCCGGCATCTCCGGTCACAAATCCAACCAAATGCTCGCCCGCCTGGAGAAGGATGTCCTCAGCAAGAAGCCAAACTGGATGACCCTCAGTTGCGGCGTCAACGACGTGTGGCACGGCAAACGGGGAGTCTCCCTGGAAGACTACAAGAAGAACATCACCGCAATCGTCGATCAGGCCCAGGCCGCAGGCATCAAGGTGATGCTCCTCACTTCCACCATGATTAAGGAGAATCAAGAGGGTGATCTCAACCAGAAGCTCGCTCCCTACAATGCCTTCCTGAGAGAGCTCGCCAAAGAGAAGGACTGCCTGCTCGCCGACCTCAATGCCGACATGCAGGCAGCTTTGAAGACCTTTCCGAAGGATGCACCGAAGGGAAAACAACTGACCAGTGACGGAGTCCACATGAACGCCCTCGGCAACAAGATGATGGCGAAGGGCATCCTCAAATCCTTCGGCGTCGCCGTCAAATAGACGCCCCCGACCACAGAGAAGGAGATGGCGTGGACGAGTCCCCCTCCCGGGCGCCCCCGGGGGGAAGACATCGATGAAACTTCTGGGTCTATAAGAGTATGAATCGAACATCCCGCCTCTTCTCCGCCCTCTTGTCGGTTTTCCTGGCCTCAAACTGTGCCGCCGAGAAACCCAACATCCTCTTCTTCTTTGTTGATGACATGGGATGGCAGGACACTTCGGTCCCGTTTCATACCGGCCCGACCAAGCTGAACCGCCAATACCGCACCCCCAATATGGAGAGGCTTGCCAAAAAAGGCCTCCTCTTCACCAACGCCTACGCCTGCTCCATCTGCTCTCCCTCACGGGTCAGCTTGATGACCGGCCAAAACGCCGCCCGCCACGGCGTGACCTGCTGGACTCTCCGGAAAGACCGCTCGCCCGAACGCCCCAACACAAACTTTTCCTCGTCCCAATGGCCCCTCAACGGACTCCAACCCACCGACGCCAGCGTTGAGCGGAGCTTCTCCGCAAGAACCCTTCCGGAAATTCTCCGGTCGGCCGGCTATCGAACCATTCATGCTGGAAAAGCTCACTTTGGAGCACAAAACACGCCGGGCTCCGACCCCGGGAATCTTGGCTTCGATATCAATATTGCCGGCTGCCACATCGGCGGCCCCGGATCCTATCATGGTGACAAAAACTTCTCTGCCAAATGGCGAAACGGTGACGCCATCTGGGATGTTCCCGGGCTCGAGAAATACCATGGCCGGAAAATCAACCTCACCGAAGCCATCACTCGTGAGTCCATTGCCGCCGTTGAACAGTCAGTTGCGGACAAAAACCCCTTCTATCTCTACCTCGCCCACTACGCCGTTCATGCTCCTTTCGAACCAGATCGGCGTTTCCTGCCAAACTACCAGAAGGAAAAATGGAAGGCCCATCAAAAGACCTACGCCTCGATGCTCGAAAGCATGGACCACTCACTTGGTCAGCTTCTCCAAACCCTCGAACGGCTCAAAATTGCCGAAAACACCATCGTCGTTTTCATGTCAGACAACGGTTCTCCCGGGAACAACCCGCAAAATATTCCCCTCAGAGGAAGTAAGATCAGCGGATATGAAGGAGGCACCCGGGTTCCCTTAATCGTTCATTGGCCCGACATCACCCCGGCAGACAAACGCACCAACTCCCCCATCATCATCGAAGACATCTTCCCCACGTTTCTGGAAATGGCGGGCATCGCAAACGAGCATGAAATCGACGGAAAGAGCTTTACCGATATCCTCAAGGCCCCCGAAACCGACCGTTCCCGTCGACCACTTTTCTGGCACTACCCCAACCTCTACCACCTCCCTCCGTATAGCTCGGTTCGCCTTGGCGATCACAAGCTCATCCACTGGCACCTCACCGGAAAACTCGAGTTATTTGATTTAAAAAACGATCTTGGGGAAACCACAAACCTCGCAGGAGCCCGGCCCGCGAAAGTGAACGAGCTCGCCACACTCCTCGGCAACCACCTTCGGGAAACAAAAGCCTTCCGCCTCTCAAATAGAAAAACAGGCACACCCGTTCCCCACCCCGACGAACTCTGAGCCCCCCAAGGGCAGCCCACTGACCCAAGCCTGCAAAAACCCCGAATCCGCGCGTGCCAACCGCTACGCAGTGACCGCGATCATTTGGCTCAAAGTGGCTCTGCCGAGTCTGTCGTCATCAAGAAACGACAGTGCCGTATACGGGGCATCATTCCCGTGGTTGGTAATGACGCAGGGTAATGACCTTTAAATAGGTCGCTCACATTTCGCCCTCGATGGGGAGGAAGGAAAAAATCCAATCCTCGATGCGCTGCATCTGTCTCTTATACACATCTGACGCTGCCGACGATCTACTCTGTGTAG